>JBARDK010000149.1:0-6755 GCA_049795075.1 Nitrosotalea sp.
CATTTACAGTAATGAACAGATAGGCCACAAGGAACTTCCCCAGAAATTTACTCCCGAATTTACTGAATTTGCTTTGCAGAAGAGCTTGGAGAGGTTGCAAACTGACTATCTTGACGTCTATGGTTTACACAATCCAAAGATCCATACTATTCAAGACAAGCCGATATTTGATTACCTAGATAAGAAAGTAAAAGAAGGCACTATCAAAAGCTACCAAATTGCTCTAGGTCCTGCAATTGGATGGACTAGGGAGGGGCTTGAAGCAATGGATCTTACAAATACTACTGCAGTCCAGACAGTCTATAACATCTTGGAGCAAAACCCAGGAAACATACTGGTAGAACAGGGTGAAAAACACAACGTGGGCATTCTTGTCAGAGTACCTGATGCTTCTGGCATACTAACAGGCAAGGTCACGGCAGACACAAAGATTAGCGAAAAGGACCACCGTTCTGTGAGAAGTGGAGATTGGGTAAAACAATCCCTTCAAAAGGTTGACCAGCTTATGCCGATTGCAAAACGATATGGATGGAACATAACCGAGCTTGCAATCAAGTTTATCTTGTCACACAATGGAGTTTCGTCAGTGCTTCCTACTGTTGTAAGCGAAGAAGAAATTACAATGTTTTCTCAAATGTCTGATGGGAAATATCTTAATGCGTCAGATAAAAAAGAGATAACTGAACTCTTCAACCAATGGCCTCCATACGAACTCAAGGCATCTGCACAAACTGCATGAGGAGATAAGATTTCTTTGAATAACATCTCAAGTATTTTTAACAATGCTCTCTTCTTTACACTTGCAAAAGGAGATGGAATGGAAAATGGTTTTGGCTACTAAAAAGACATCAACTATGACATTCCGAATTGATGAAGAAGTTCTAAACAAACTGCGAGAAGAGTCTGAACACAGAGAGACAAGTCTTAACACGTTTGTCAATCAGATCTTTAAGAGATACGTAGAGTGGGACATGTTTGAATCAAAGGTTGGGATGGTACCTGTTGCCAAGCCCATAATTGTAGAACTCTTTGGGAAGATGACAAAAGATGAGATAATGGATATGGCTAACCGCATAGGAAAAAACGTTGTTCGAGATATTGCATTGTTCATGAAGGGAGACATTAGCCTAACCTCTTTTCTGTCATGGTTTGAGATGAGGATGAAAGCCTCTTCAATTGAGATAAATCACAACATAAAAAACGGCTATCATACATTTATTGTAAAACATGATCTTGGTGACAACTGGTCCTTGTACCACAAGACTGTACTTGATTTGATATTTGTTGATGTTCTTGATAAAAAAGTCCAATTTGATTATAATGCTGGTATGATCTCATTCAAGTTCAGTGACTAGATGTTTGCAACTATTTGCACATGAACACATTCTAATCTCCCTCGTTATATTGGCAAGAACAAAATAGAGATTGTGCAGGTACTTCTTTTGGGCAGAGATGTGGACCAAGAAAATACACGCAACGACATATTGAAGATAATCTCAAACGAGCAGGCCATCCAAGTACTTGAATGTAGCATAGACTCGCCAAAATCTGCATACGAAATCAGCACAGTGTGCAATATTCCTCTCACTCAGGTGTATCGTTGGGTTAGAAAGTTGCACAAGATGGGACTTGTTCGCATCTCGGGGGCAACAAATGATGCTGGTAAAAAGTACTTTATGTATAAAAGCAAAGTGAGAGAAATAAAGATAGTACTAAGCACCACTTTCAGCCCTAAAATAGAAATATTATAAAAAATCTCTTTTTGTATTTTTTTCTTGTATTGGTCTTATGCAGTAATTGTTTCTTCTACCTTAAACTCATGCTCTACAAAGTATTCCACTCGGGTCTTTTTGAACTCTCTAGAGCTGAATAATATCTTGTAATCGTGCACATCTATCTGATCCTGAATCTCACGTGCAATTTTTTGAGCATCATCATTTGATTTGCAGTGAACCATTGAGAAGACATTGTAAGGCCAGTCTGGATAAACGGGTCTCTGGTAACAATGACTTACTTGGGGAAATGCTCCTAATTGTGCTCCCACCTGCTCTATTCTTTCTTCTGGTACCTTCCACACTATCATGCCGTTTGCCAAAAAACCTACCTCTCTGTGTCTTAATATAGCTGCAAATCTACGCATCACGCCAATTTCTTCATAATATTTGGCCTTTTCAAGAACCTGCTCTTCTGTTATTCCAAGATTCTGCGCAGCTTTCAAAAATGGTCTCTCAGCTATCTCAAGATCTTTTTGCAACTCGCGGATGTATTTCTTGTCCTCTTCTGTTGCAACAAATTTCACTTCGCGAATTTTCTTCTTCTCTTCAACAGGCTTGACTTCTGCCTTTTTTTCATCTATCATCTCAAGCTTTACACCAATCTTGAAGAGCTTTATTGTTGGAAGCATTCTGACTTTGTTGATACCCTGTAACTTTGAAAACTTGTCAATCTCAGATTTCAGGTCTGAACCGGGTGGAACAGCTAGGGTAAACCACAGATTGTATTCATGATTTCTTTCATAATTGTGGCTAACGCCGGGATGTTTGTTTACTTGGTTTGCAATATTGTCAAGCTTGTCGGCATCAATTGCCATTGCAACTAACGCACTTTTGTAACCTAGCCTTCGCGTATCAAAGATTGCGCTAAGTTGTCTTATTATTCCCGCTTCTTTGAGCGCTCGCAGCCTCTGCATCAATTCTTCGTCTGACATTTGAAATTTCTTTGCAATATCAGAATATGGTCTTGGAACAAGAGGAAACGTCCACTGGATCTCATTTAAAATCTCTTTATCCATCTTGTCCATTAATACCACATCAAATCTTGCTTACGATTAAAAATGTTACCTAGATTTCCATGGAATCTATAAATATCTTACAAAGACAGCGAGAACCATTGATAGTTGATCTAAATCTCAAGGGAAATATGGTGATTGTTGTGGGTGGAGGAAACGAGGGACTCAAAAAGGTCAACGCGTTGCTAACCCAAGATTGCAAGATTCTTCTTATCAGTGATTCAACTAACAGGCAAATAGACAAGTATGTCAAACAAAAAAAAATTGAATTTAAAAAAATAAAACTTGTAAACGCTGATTTTATAAAAAAATACAAACCGTTTGCGGTGCTTGCAACTACAGATGATAGGGATCTGAACAGAAAGATAGTAGAACAAGCAAAGAAGATGCGATGTTATGCTTATGCTGCAGATGATCCAGAAGTTAGCGATTTTGCATTTGGCTCTGTTATAAACATCCAGGATACTGTACAGATAGCGGTATCTACCGGAGGACGAAGTCCGGCAATGGCACGCAGACTGCGAATGCAGGCAGAAAAGGTCTTCAAGAAACTAATCAAGAAGGAGGACATTTATCAAATAAGACTGCAAGACTTTGCCAGAAGGGCCGCAAAGACAAAAATTACTACTTTTCCTGAGCGCAAAAAGTTCCTCTACCATGTCATGAATGACAATCATATCAAACAATTAATAGCTGACGGAAACCTAAAAAAAGCACAGAAACATGTGATCGAGATGTTAGGTGATCTAAACTGACAAGCAATGTAATAAACGCTAGAGTTACTTTTAGAAAGTCTCCAATACACATGCTTGAGAGATTTACATTTCGAAATATTGATTCTGCATACGAATCTTTCCTAAAACATTCTGGACTACAGGAATGTGTGTTATTACAAACTTGCAATAGGGTGGAATTATTTGGATTTGGTAGTCATGAAGATATTGAAAAGATAAAAAAGACATGGGCATCTGTATCAGGCCTTGAAGAAAATGCATTCAAAGAAAATCTAGAAATAAGTCAGGGAACTGAGGCATACCAACACCTTCTAAAACTTACCTCTGGACTTGACTCGCTTGTTGTTGGCGAAGAACAAATTCTTGGGCAGATAAAAGAGTCAATTAGTACAGCCCGGGAGATGCGAGCATCAGGAAGTGCACTGAACACCTTGTTTGACAAAGCAATCCGTGTGGGAACGCGAGTAAGACACGCAACAGGAATCAGCAAGGGAAGCATCTCTATTGGTTCCATGGCAGTCAAGCTTGCTGAAGAAAATATCGATGACCTAAAATCCAAAAACATTCTTCTGATTGGTACGGGAGAAGCTGCAAGCCTTGTGGCAAAATCACTCAAAAAACGTGGAATTGACTTTAATGTAACGAGCCGAACATTTGAGCGCTCAAAATCTTTTGCAGAAACTGCGGGCGGAAACCCGCTCAAGTTTGAAGTAGCAATAGGAAACTTCAAGTCTGTTGATGTACTTTTTGTCGCAACAGTTGCTCCGTACTTCTTGGTGACACATGATAGAGTAAAGGAAGCAATGGAATCGCGCAAAAATGGCATGTTAATAATGGATCTATCAAATCCGAGAACTGTTGACGATAAGGTCGCTACCATAAAGAAGATAAAAATGATGAACCTTGATCAGATTGCAGAGATGGTGGACAAGAACATGCGCACAAGAATGGGTGTAGTATCATCAGCGGAGAAGATAATTAACGAGGAACTGCCAGTAATGGAAGCAGCAATGAAGAGAATTGAGGTAGAACCAATAGTAAAGAACGTCTTCAAGGAAATTGACCAGGCACGAGTCAAGGAACTCAAAAAAGCTTTGCAAATGCTTGGAGAAACAGATGAGCAAAAAATTAGAATTATTGACCAGCTCACACAAGCTATAGTGGAAGGCATCATCTCAGTTCCCATGAATAACCTGAGAAAGGCATCTGAGCAGGGAGATTCTGAGATCCTCAGAACTGTCACAAAACTCTTTGACTATAAGAAAGAGTAAATATTGCTAGGAACTCGTGATTTTTGTAATGTCTTATCCTAATGTACGGCTTCGAAGATTAAGAAAGACTAGCAAGATTCGTGAGTTGTTAGAAGAGGTACGACTTTCTCCAAAGGACTTGATCTGTCCGGTATTTGTGCAAGAAGATCTCAAGTCAAAACTCCAGGGAGAGTCGATGCCAGGTTTTGAAAGACTGCCATTAAAAGATGTGGTAAGAGAAGTAAACTCTATTGCAGAATTGAAGATTCCAGCTATTATGGTTTTTGGAATTCCATCACACAAAGATGATAAGGGAACATCCGCGTTTGTGTCAGATGGTATTGTACAAAAGGCAATCTCTGAAATCAGAAAAAATCTTGGCAACGAGATTGCAATAATGTCAGATGTCTGTCTATGTCAGTATACCAGCTCAGGACATTGTGGGCTGGTAAAAGGTGATAAAATTGATAATGATTCTAGTCTTGATACGCTATCAAAGGTAGCTGTAAGCCATGCCCAGGCAGGTGCAGATGTCGTATCTCCGTCTGCCATGATGGACGGGCAAGTAAAGGCAATAAGGCATGCACTTGATGATGCCGGATTTTCAGATGTGGCAATAATGTCCCACTCTGCAAAACACAGGTCATCTCTTTATTCTCCGTTCAAAGATATGGCTCACTCTGCTCCACAATTTGGCGACAGAAAGACCTACCAATTGCCGTATACCAACCCAAAGGAAGCCATGCGAGAAGTCGAGACCGACATTGCAGAAGGCGTAGATATTATCATGATAAAGCCTGCATTGGCATATCTTGACTTGATTGTAACGGCAAGGCAGAGATTTAACGTACCAATATCGGCATACAGTGTATCAGGAGAATACGCCTTGGTAAAAGCAGCCGCGCTGCAGGGCTGGATAGATGAAAAAGAGGTCACACTAGAAATTCTAACTGCAATTAAGAGGGCAGGAGCAGATATGATAGTAACCTATTTCTCAAAGATTGCTGCAAAAGCTCTCGGCGAGAAATGAGGGACGACGAAAGCTTTGAGATAGACCGGGCTTTTGACCTATTACCGCATGTTGTGGGTGCAAGCTGGGCTACTATATGGTTCAGAACAAACAGGATTAGAAGGCCAAGCATTGAAGAATTTAGAAACAAAGTTGCGGAATATTATACGATGCTGGATCCTCTAGTTAACATCTACTCTAAAGATGAAAAGTTTGCAGATATGACAAGACACATCAAGATACGAAACCAAGATGAGATCGAGCGAATACTAAAAGGAAAAAATCAAGAAATAGAAAAGAGATTCAAAAGATACATCGATTATGGCTAGATCTCTTCTCTGAGCACATCTAAAAACTGCCGCATTATCTTGACTCTCTTTTGTGCTTCCAGTTTTGCACTATCTGTGTTCATTTTTTTCTCTAAGAGCAACAACTTTCTATAAAAATGATCTAAAGTCCATCTGGTATCATCTGGATTACGAGTCTTGCAAAAAGGGTCTTCACTGTTGTAAAATGGTCTTTTTTCAGCACCTCCAACAGAAAATGTCCTTGCAATGCCAATTGCACCTATTGCGTCAAGCCTGTCTGCATCTTGAAGTATTTTTCCTACCATTGTCTCTGGCACTGTGCCTCTAGAGAAACTGTGGTCACGTATTGCATCTGTGATTATTTTTATCTCTTCTCCCGTGTAACTGTACCTGCCCAGGATCTGCTTTGCTTTTGTTGCACTCTCTACAGACGAACTCTTGGATCTTGGGTCAGATTTTGGATAGGATACAATATCATGCAAAAGGGCAGCTGCGAGCACAAGTCTTGGGTTCACCCGTTCCATCCTTGCAAGTCTTCTGGCATTATTGTAAACTCGCATAATGTGCTCAAAATCATGGGCGAGATCGTTTTTTCCTACTTTTTTCTTTACTTGCCCTTTTAATTTTTCAATAGCCTTTTTCATTGAAACCAAATCTATGTTATTG
>JBARDK010000150.1:0-2725 GCA_049795075.1 Nitrosotalea sp.
ACCCGATATTACTCGATTGAAAACCTTTACAGAAGATCAAGAGGTTCAAACAAAGGCTTTTTCAGATGCCATGAATCTGGCACAAAAACATGAAAAAAGTGAGACGACTTGAAATACAATAACGAGATTACACCAAAAGAAAAAGATCCTAATCTTGAAACTGTTCTTGTATTACAAGGTGGAGGCGCTCTAGGAGCATACGAGTGTGGCGTGTACAAAGCAATAGCTAAACACAAAATAAAACTTGACATAATTGCCGCCACATCAATTGGCAGTATTAATGCCGCAATAATTGCAGGCTCGAAGAATGATGAGCCTGTAAAACATCTTGAAGATTTTTGGCTAAGTCTTGGAGATACTACTACATCATATATGCCTGACAATATACGTGCCATTACTTCAGTAACTAATGCATCCATCTGGGGAAACAAAGCCTTTACACCCAAATGGCTCAGTCCAAATGCAGACTCGGAGGATTCTTCATATATCTATGACAACACACTGTTACGAAACAAAATAATCAAATATGTGGATTTTGAAAATATACGAGGACCCACCAACCCTAGAATAATCATTACCTGCACAGATATACAGAATGCAAAGCCATCAATTTTTGATAGCAAGTATGACAACATCACTGCAGAGCACGTACTTGCTAGTGCAGGGTACCCATATTATGGAATACAATGGACTAAGATAGGAGACAGGTATCTGTGGGATGGCAGTCTACTAAGCAATACACCATTAATTGATGCCATAAATGCTTCACCTAATTCAGACAAAATGGTATACCTTGTAGATCTGTTCCCACACATACAAAAGAGTCTTCCAAAAAACATGGAGGAGGTTTGGCACCGAGCAAGAGATATCATGTTTGCTGATAAGGTAGAACACACGCTCAGAGTTTCAAACATGCTCAAACTATACCTGGAGCTTTTAGGTGATATGCATGAAATAACGACGAATTACCTACATTCTGGAAAAGCAGACGACAATATGAAAAGTAAAATTATCGAAGTAGAGAAAACATACCGCAAATTGACAGTTGAGAGGGGCGGAATAATAAGAGACTTGGTACGCGTTGAAAGGAAAGAAGATGCACCGTATCTGTTTGAAGATTCTGATTTTTCTAGTGTTACCATAAAAAAACTCATACAAAACGGAGAAGATGATGCCAATAAAGCAATTGATCTACGTTTTAAGAAGGCCGACCAGGGTGTCCAAAACAAACCTGTTTAGATAATCTATAAACTTTCCTCATTCTACGTGATGATGGTCAATTAATTGATCATAGAGTCTTGTTGATTTTATGTTGACAAATTCTAACATGCCATATCTTGACAATTCCCTGCCAAATCCACTGTGTTTTACACCACCAAAAGGAACTCGTGGGTCTGAAACCAAGACGTTGTTAACTGCCACCATTCCAGATTCTATCATTTTTGACAATCTTTCCGCTTTTTCTAGATCCTGTGTCCATAAGCTTGCCCCAAGACCAAATTTGGAATCATTTGCAATTTTTATAGCCTCTAGCTCATTATCAACAACCGTAATCGGTGCCACAGGACCAAATGATTCCTCTTGTGCAATGCGCATTTTTGGAGAAATCTTGGTAAGAACAGTAGGGCTGTAGAAATAACCTTTATCTTTGATTCGTTTTCCACCAGTCAGCACTTCCGCACCATTTTTGATAGCATCAGTTACCTGTTCATCTACTTATTTAGGCCACTAAGGAATTTGAATTAATGGTTAAGATTCTTTTTTTCTACGTATTTCTCGATAATATTATCAATATCTTCCAATTTTGCTTGCTTTACTTCATCAACAATTTCTTTTTCTTCTATTTCATAACAATTTAGAAGGTCGTTTTTGTCCTTGAAAAAAAGCATTACCTTCTCTTGGTAAATACAATAATACGGTTTATCAACATCCATTTTTTCTGGCTGTAGTTTGATTCCTTCTTCGTTTATTGAAACAGGATAGTCCATGATGGTCATTAATAAGATCGGTATTTAGATGTAATTTGAAAAATTCGGTAAAAGATACCATATGCTTACTAATTATACGAAAATATAATGAAAAAACGAATTAATTCATTTAATGAATGGCATAAAAATGCTTTACAATAATGTAATAAGTAAAATCACACTAGAAAAACTTGTGAGCCAACGGGTCGTCTTCCATATTGATTTTGACTATTTTTATGCGCAATGCGAAGAGTTGAGAAACCCAGAGTTGAAGACAAAGCCGGTTGCCGTGTGTGTATTCTCGGACAGAGGCGGCGACAGTGGTGCCATAGCAACTGCCAATTACATAGCAAGAAGATACGGAGTAAAATCTGGAATGCCCATAAAATTTGCAAAAACAAAGCTCAAAGGTATACTCGAAGCGGCGTTTCTTCCTACTGATTTTGACTACTATTCCGAAGTCTCAGAGAATGTGATGAATTTGATTAGAAAGTACGCAGATGTTTTTGAATACATAGGAAGAGATGAGGCATATCTTGACGTTACAAAAAGAACAGAAGGTAATTTTGCAAAGGCATCCCATCTAGCTCAACAATTAAAGAATTCCATTCGCAGTAATACCAAACTTTCATCAACTGTTGGAGTTTCAACAAACAAGCTTGTGTCAAAGATAGCTTCTGATTTTAAAAAACCTGATGGTCTAACTGTAGTGGAGCCAGATAAGATCGAATCTTTTCTTGATTCACTGCCAATTAAGG
>JBARDK010000151.1:0-3432 GCA_049795075.1 Nitrosotalea sp.
AATTTAATTCTATGTATATATTGCTGTTAATATAGATATGATCGCAGTAGATTTGAAAATACCATTATTCAAATCTAAAAAATTACCAAGACAACGGCAAGATAATTAATATATGGATTCTAATTTAACGAATATTTGCAATAAAAAAATTCAAGATGACACGGTTATCCTCTTGATGAGTTTTTCAAATTCACGTCCATGATTTTGGGTCTTTTTTCCAGATACGAACTCCATCAACAAAAACCTGCTTTTCCTCTTCAAATACAGTATGCCACCTACCATCATGAGGAAACATAGTATTCATCTCATGTACTTTCTTGTTAGTGGGCGCCGTATTCATGAGGGCACCCCATCTCATGTTTTGGATTTTTGGCATTATCTCATTGATGTCACGCATGATTGCTTTATTAGCAGGCTTCTTTTATTTGCTTTTTTTAAAAATTGTGAGTTGTTTTAAGTTTAATACCGTTTGAGTTAGATCTCTTGTTCTTCGTTGACTAGCATTGTAATGGTAGAGACAATCTTGTTTACTCTTCTTATTTTAAGAAGCTCGTTTCTTATATCATCCATACTTTCACACTCGACTTTGACAATTATATCATACACTCCATAAACTCCTTGGATTTCATACTTGACAGACTGGCCACCTTTTACGATTTCCTTTATCTTGGATATTATCTCAACTTCCGAATTGGGTTGGCTGTTTAGTAGAATGTATGCAGTTGTCACACGATATTTAGGAATCCGTACTATTTCAGTATGGACACATTACAAATTCACACATAAGCAGGATAGCAATCATCGGAGTCAAACAGTTAATCCCCTAACCAACTGTTCATTAGCATGTATGCTCATGCCAATGTTTCTTCCTTTGGTTGCTATCTAGTATATGATACGCGTCCAAGAAATAAAAAGACTATGGAACAGACAAAGTAATCGATATGTAATTTCAATTTTCACATAATGAGCTTTATTACTTTGATTGACGAATAATATACATGAGAAAAGAATTCTGCCACGTTTGTAAAGAAGGCGGCAAACAATGCGTGGATGTTGATACCAAGGGTGAAGTATACCTCAAAATGTTTGAGGTAAAATGCTCAAAATGTGGCGCTCCTTTGGTGGTCTGACACTTTCCATCCATGTTGTTGTGACTAGATTAGAAGATTGTTAGTCAATTAATTCCCTACTGCCGTATAGATATCATGACAACAATCGTAGGAATCAAGACAAGGGATGGGGTAGTACTAGGCTCAGACAAAAGAGCAAGTAAGGGATTCTTCATCGGATCAAAGATAGTCCAAAAGATTGCAAAGATGGATGAGACACTGGCAGTGGCAATCGCAGGTCAGCTCTCTGACGCAGAATACATAATCAAGGTAGCAAAAGCTGAGAGAAGACTCATGGAACTTAGAAGAGGATTTCCTCTAACTGTAAAAGAGTCTACAAGATTAATTGCAAATCTGGCCTACTCTGGCTTGAGAAATTATCAGCCATATTATGTGGAGTTGCTCGTGGCAGGAGTAGACCAACATGGTGCGCATGTATATGCAGCTGACATGAGTGGTGCCATAACATCAGAAGACTTTGCCTCGTCAGGTTCTGGTTCTCCCATTGCATACGGAGTACTTGAAAGTCTGTACAACAAGGAGATCAAAAATGAGCAAGCAAAGGAAATTGCAACGCGAGCTGTGGCCGCTGCAATGGAGCGAGACCCAGGCTCAGGCAACGGAATAGATGTGCTGGCAATACCAATGATAACAAGTGAGGTTGCGGCATAAATGTCAGAATCTAGTCCAAATGCTGGAAGATTTCCTTTCTATGGACCACAAGGCAGACTTGTTCTTGTAGACAGCGCACTAGAAGCAGTAAGTCGCGGGTCAACAACCATTGGAATCAAGACTCCAAAATTTGCCATACTTTCAAGCCAGATAAAACCGACACACCCATTGATGGAGCCATCTGAGAAAATATTCTCAATTGATTACCATGTAGGTGCCACAGGTGCAGGATACATTGGAGATATCTTGCAGCTAATTGACACCCTAAGACTGGAAGCTCAGAAACACAAATTGACATACGAGAGCACAATAGACACAGATTCACTGGCAAAACATCTCAGCACTTACCTACACAACTATACAACGTATGCTGTAAGACCACAGGCTGCTTCAATAATAATAGCTGGCTCAGACGAGACAGGAGTACAGCTGTACCAAGTGGACCCAAGCGGTACTTTCTTTAGAGGTTCCGGCTTTGCCATAGGTCAGGCATCTGACATAGCACTCGATGTGGTGGCAAAGGAGTACAGTGCAGATTTGACCCAGCAACAGGCCATAGATCTATCAAAAAAGGCAATAGAGAAAGCACTTGGAGAAAAACCAATTGTTGAGACAGGCATTGTTCTTGCAGACAAGAATACGTTCTACAAGCTTCCCTTGGACAAGTAAACTATCCCCACCTTCATTTTTTTTAAGAATATGCAATAAAAAAAGCAATTTTGCACCATTTTAGACCATTTTAATGGACTTGAACAGCTGTCATTCTGTCATTAAGAACAGAGATGCTTTAGAAGATTCTGTAATTTTTAAAAAATTTAGTTATATTGATTGAAAGAATCCAAATTATTCCTTCCACCAGATTTGGTTTTCTGGAATACTTTGGTTATTTGTTCAAATATACGATATGCGCTTACCATGGCTTCTGCCTTGCTTTTGTCCCCCATAGCGTTGCTCTCTACAACTGCATATCTTGATACTATCTTGAGATTGACTTGGAACTTGTCACCATTAGCCCATTGTAACACATAGCCTCCGTCTCCATCTATCAATCCTATCCAGCGTAAATTGCCAAACCATTTTCCAACAAGCTTGTTTACAATTTCTTCAACCTCAACTGTACTAGGAATGTACAACTGTAGTACCTGAACAAACTGGAGGTGTTGTTTGGATATTTTTCTAGACAAGTTCTCAAGGTCCAACCTCGACCTCTTGACTAGAATTGATCTGAGGTTCTTACTTGGCCTGTAGCCTGCTTCACTTTTTTCTACCAGGCCAGAATTTTCAAGCCTGTGCAAAGACCTTGAGAGGCTTTGTTGATGTATTCCCAGTTTTCTTGCAAGGCCATTGAAGGTATATTGATTATCAGCTAAATCATTATCTTGGTTCAATATTGACAAAACTTTCTTGTCATTTACCTGAAAGTCATCAAGTGATATTCCAGTAGAGTCATCAATTATGAGTTGCACTATCTTGTCGTTTACTGTTATCTCTTTTTCTTTTATTTTTTCCTCGATTTCAGTCTTGATTTCTTTGTTTTCCATTTTTTCTATCCCATAATGAGCTTCTTACTTATTTAAGGATAGGCGAGATTATCGCTCTATCTTCTTGTCTTGTCACTATCTTTGTTATAGATTTGTACAATATGTTTAGT
>JBARDK010000152.1:0-1937 GCA_049795075.1 Nitrosotalea sp.
CCTCAATGTATTGCAATGTCTTAATCTGCATAGCCATACTTCTTGATACCTTGGCTATCCCTACCCAACCAAATATTACTAAAAACCCCACTATGAGAAATATGCTGTTTCCAATTGTCACTGCCAAAATAATTAAGAGAGGAAGTGCTGGCATGGCATATATGATATCATTGAAACGCATCAGTGCCTCATCAGTAGTCTTTCCCTTAAAACCAGCAAATACACCGTAGACAAGTCCCAGCATTACAGAACCTATTGAGACAGTAATTCCAATAAAGAGTGCCAATGGTGTTCCCAACAAAATCCCAACTGCCAAGTCACGCCTCAGTTCATCTGTACCCATGAGCCCATATGCTTTACCCCCTAGAACGAATGTTGATTGATCAGGCGCAATGTTACCATCTACGTCATAGATCTTTGCCTTGAAGACATACTGTCCTTTTAGGGCGTTGTTTTGGTCAGGGTCTGAAAAAACAAGATTCTGGGAAGGAAGTGCAGTAACAGGAAATGAGAACAAAATATTGTTTTCAAGGTTCTTTTTCATTGAATCATCTGTAGAAAATAGCATTCCGCTAAACATTGTTTCATTGTAAGATTGAGGTAATGATGTAGATATGAGAACGGAGCTTAGACCATCGGGCCGTGTTACCGATAGTTGCACTAATGGTGCACCAGTGTATTTAACAGAATAGAGATAGACAAAATCGCTTGGAAAGGAATCATACTCATAGTCTACTGTAAAGACATCAGTTACAACAGATACATTCCCAGATTTTTGATAAGATTCCTGGGGCTTCAAAATCATGTGTTCTGGAATCTTGTGTGATAGAAAATAGTTTACCCAGACAGGAAGTGCAGATTTTGGATATGTAAGCCAACTTGCAGGATCATTCCATTCTTTAAAAGTCTCAGCAGGGATGGCGATAAAAGCAGCTATTGACATGCAAAATAGTACCGCCAAAATCCCTATTCCTACTAGACCTATACCATTGCTTGAGAATTCTTTCCAAATTTCTTTTGTAGAAAAACTCATTGTCTTCTTACCCTTGGATCAAAATATCCATACAATATATCTGCCAAAAATATGCTAACAAGAAAGAATGCCGTCAAGACATAAGTTGCGCCAATTATAACAGGTAGATCAAGAACACTTATTGCTTCATAATATAGCCTTCCCATACCAGGCCAATCAAATACAGCTTCTGTGATTATCGCACCTCCAAGAGAGCCAGAAAGACTTAGAGCAAGAACAGTAACAATAGGAGGAGTCGCATTCTTCAATGCGTGACGATATAAGATTTTTTTCTTGTCAATTCCAGCAGCTTTCTTTGCCATAATGAAATCTTCTTGCAAAACACCAACCAGAAAGTTTCGAACAAGATAAGCCCAAGATCCAAATCCAATCAAAACAAGAGTGATTAACGGTAGCGTCATGTGATACAACAAAGATACAACGTATCCAGGGTCTGTCATAGGAATTGTGGGGGTTGCTCTTGCAGGAAATATAGGATAGACAAATGCAAACAAAAAGATCATAATAAGGCCAACCCACCAAACAGGAAAACTGCTACTCACTATGGCAAAACCTGATGTTATCTTATCAATTTTAGAGTTGACTTTGCTTGCAGCAATTGCGCCCAGCAATATACCAAGTAATGAGACTATTGCAGTAGCAGTTGTAAAGAGAAGAATTGTGTTTGGAAGTCTTTCAAGTATTATGTCCTTGACATCAGAAGAACCTGTGTCACTTGTAAGAAATTTTGCATGACCAAAGTCTAGTGTTAAAATTTTGTACATGGCAAGCCCAAGTCTTTGTGGAGTATACCAAGGTTGATCAAGACCCAGCGCTACTACTCGCTGTTTGATCTGATTTTGTACATATGTGTCCAGTTGATCGGGGGTCTTGAAGCTTGAGACTAGGCTTTTATTGTTTGTCA
>JBARDK010000153.1:0-18077 GCA_049795075.1 Nitrosotalea sp.
GTGTAGGCTCATACATGTATGCACCTTCAAGACCTTTCTTTACATAGAAGAAGCAATACCAGCAAGTCAAATCGCATCTGTTAGTTACTATCATGTTTGCCAGTCCACTGTGTGAGAGATGGTTAGAACACAATCCACAGTTGTTTGGACAAGAACACTTGTCAATCATCACGTTAGGAGCATGAGCGCCCTTACCATCCATCCAATAGGTGCTAAACTTCCTGTACATCTCGTATGAACCAAAGTAGAGCTCCTCACATTCGCCATGCGTGGGGCAGGTCTTTGTCATGAATACCTTGCCGTCTCTTTCAAAGACCTCGGCATCAAGTATCATGTTGCAGTCTGGACATATGCTTTGAGTAAACCTGATGGTAGACTTTTTACCTATAGTAGGAGTCTTTAGATTAGATATCTGAATTAGTTCCATGCCGTTATTGGCATATCTCCGGAAAGAGTATTTAATACATTTCCAACAAGACACCAGATGAATAGGTAGAACTCATGCCTGTCTGGCCTGCGATCAAACTCCTAATCCTAGATATATATATCATGAATCCGTCGATTGATATTACATGAGCCTTTCTGACAAGACTAGGAAGGCCCTTGAGAAGATGGGGCTTACAAGTTATGAGATAAAGACGTATGCTTCCCTTCTTAAGACTGGTCCAATAACAGCCTCTGACCTGAGCCAGAAGTCCGGAGTGCCCTATTCCAAGATATACGAGGTGCTAGGCACCCTAGAAGATAAGGGATGGATAGGCTCTGACGATTCACGCCCCACACAGTATTTTGCAAAATCTCCGGCTACAGCTGTACAGACGTCAAGACAGCAAACTGAGACAGATTTCAGAAATAACGAGAGTGTGATACTAAAGGAACTTACGCCACTTTACGAACAAAGTGGAACAAGCGAGAGACCTGATATTTGGATCATTTCAGGAGTCGTAAATATAGCAACCAAGATTCTAGAGATGGTTGACTCTTGCAGAAATGAGGTGTTGATTGCCATACCCAAAGTCGCCGAGGTCGTGGCAAAGGAAGCGCTGCCAAAGCTTAGATCATTGCACGATAGAGGCGTAGATATCACTATTCTGGTATCTGAAGATGTTGATACTGATACATTAAAGTCACTATCACGAGTATCCAAGGTTAAATTAAAAAAAGGGCTCTTTGGAGGCGGCATTATCTCAGATAAGAGATATGTAGTTTTGTTACTTGGAGAAGAACTTGGTACCTCTGGTTCAAAAGAAGCCGTTGCTATATGGGCTGATCATTCCGGTCTTGCCGGCTTTGCGCGCGAATACTTTGAATATTTATTGAGAGAATCAAAAGACGTAAAGTAAGGTACGATATGCAAAATATTATGAAAGACCAAGAAGTCCTGTTTGTTGGAACTGCAGAGGCTGAACATGTTGAGATGTACTTAAAGGCAATATGGCACATAAAGGAAGGCGGAGATCCCGTAAAGATAAGCACGATAGCAAAGATGCTAAACGTAAGACAGCCAAGCGTGGTACAGATGTTAAAAAAACTGGATGACACCAAACTTGTAAACTACAATAAAGGCGGAGTTTCCCTAACTAAGAATGGAGAACAAATTGGTTCTAACATGATGCGAAATAGCAGACTGCTTGAAGTCTTGATGGATAGTGCCCTTAAGGTTGACATTGATGAAGAGATGGTTTGCGGAATAGAGCATCACATGAACGAACAGTTCACGGACGCCCTATGTACAATGTTAAAGCATCCAAGAAAATGCCCCCATGGACATGACATCCCCCGTGGAACGTGTTGTAAGGTTTAGTTTTGAAATAAGTTATATCACGGATTAGGTTTTGAAGGAAGTATGACTTGTTTCTGTGGTTGTGAAACATATGTGAAGGATTCTAATGGCTTTAAGGTCGGTTGTGTCAAATGTAGTCATGGCCCTCAGAACCACGAAGAGAGTTTTAGGACTACCCCGGTTACAGAAGGAAGCCAAAAACGCGGTTCTTTGAGTTAGTTATTCACCAATAATCTTTACAAGTACACGTTTTGATCTTCGCCCATCAAACTCACCATAGAATATTTGTTCCCATGGTCCAAAATCAAGTTGACCATTTGTTATCGCAACTACAACTTCTCTTCCCATGATTTGTCTCTTAAGATGTGCGTCTGCATTATCTTCTCCTGTTTTATTGTGTTCATATTTTGATATCGGTTCATGAGGTGCCAAGTCTTCAAGCCATCTCTCATAGTCTTGATGAAGACCACTTTCATCATCGTTGATAAATACACTAGCTGTAATATGCATCGCATTAACTAGACAGATGCCCTCTTTGACTCTACTCTTCTGAATTATTTTTCGTACATCAGGGGTAATATTCACAAATCCTCTTCGTGATTGAACATTAAACGTCAGATATTCAGTGAGTGATTTCATGATATAGTAGAATTTCTTATTTCATAAAAATCAAGTGCAGGCTCAGAACTCAAGATCCTTCTCATCAAATCAAAGGGATTCGGTCATCAACGCCTGCAGCAAGTAATTTTTCTCGTTCCTAATTGAGTCTTTCAAGAAGCTTGATAAAAGGCGGTTGCGAAATCTAGACAAATGGTAATAATCGACGCTACCTGTTCACTTGAAAGTTTTAGGAAATTCGTAGTCCTAAGTACATGTAATTCGTTTGTTCCAGAAAGTTACTTGGAGGATTATGAAGTGTTTCCTGAACGTGAGACTTCGCCTGGTCTAATCTATGTAGAGGCAGCAGACAAGGTAACTCTCAAAAAGATTCGCGATATGATTTTTGTCAACGCAAAAGAGGTCCTTGGCATAATTTATTCGTCAAAAAGTGGCAATACAAATCTAAAGTGGAGACAAATCAGGCGCACCGCTGGAAAGGTAACTGGCGAGGCATCAACCAATACACTGGTAAACTTGACTGAAGCAGGAGTAATAACACAAGAATGGGTTCAAAACTACCTGAGGAAAAAGGCAGAAGAGAAACAGGCCAATCCCAGCGAATTAACGAATTAGATCACTCTTTTTTATTATTGTAGATTCTTATAGGATACAAAGTTGATTACAAAGAAAATCGATGAGAATTCAGTTGCATTAATACCTGAAGAGTCTGATGATCTTTTTACATTACGAAGGGTCATACGCAATAGAGACAGAATAATAGGGGATACTACCCGTGTTGTAAAACAAGACAAAGACTTTGCAAGACCTGACAGAGGAGAAAGGATCAAAATTCGTGTTGCACTAGATGTAGAAAAAATCTCTATTGACGATGTTGTTGATAGATTAAAAGTTCATGGAATCATAACAGAATCAGACAGTGAATCTGTTAGCAAGGGCTCACATCATTCCATAACTCTGAGAATTGGTGAACCGATAACTCTGATTAAGAAAAATTGGAGCGATATTGAAAATAAATTGATTTTTGGAAAGAAAGATACAGGTAGCTTCTTACTTATTGCAGTAGATACTACTGATTGTGGCATAGGAAGGTTGACTGGGACCCATCTCAAGATTATACCTAACCTATACTCTGGCGCGAGTGGTAAAAGATACAAATCTAAATTCAATATAGAAGATTTTTTCAAAGAGGTTCAAAGTGCAGTATCATCTACAATAAGGGAAAGAGATGAGATCATAATATTTGGTCCCGGAGAGACAAAAAAAAGGTTAGGAAATTTTCTTTTTGAATTACCATCTATTAAGATACACACGATTCGTGTAATCGATGGCATTGATTCAAGTGGAGAAGATGGTATCTACACATTTATCAAGTCAGAAACGATGAGACAGGCGCTCACTAAAAGTAAGATTGCAAAGGTGTCTTCCATCTTAGATGAGATAATGCTCATGGTAAATAAAAAAATTAACAAGTTTACAATGGGCTTTGATGAAACGTCAAGAGCAAACGAAGCGGGAGCCGTACAATCACTAGTCTTCTCTGACAAGATTTTTGAAAATCATGATGAAGACAAGATTATTGCATTTCTAAATCAAGCAGAAGGGAAAGGAGTAGAGGTATATGCAGTAGATTCAACAACAGATGTTGGCCTTAGGATCTCATCTCTTGGCGGTATTGTTTCTCTTCTTAGATTTAGCCTGACGAGTTGAATTCATGAGCCAAATCTTATAGGATGCATTTACCGAATCCATTTTTAGCTCCATAATTTCTGGAACTTGGTATGGATGTGTTTTTGCAATCTCCTTTTTGAGTAATTCTTTTGTTTTTGCTGTAGTCTTGAAAAGTGCCAAAAACTCCTCAGCGTTTTCTGTCTTTTTTTTCCATGTATATACAGAGTTTATTTTTGTATAGTTAACACATGCCGCTAATCCCTTGTTTACTATCATATTTGCGATTTTAGATATGGATTTTTTGTCCGGATATGTTGAAACTATCACAATTCCCATAGCAACTGATAAATTTGCCCTGACTAAAAAGAGTATCAATTAATTTGGCACTTGGATTTTTGCAGCAGAATTCTATCATCTATGTTTTGATTGCATGGTTTATCGTATTTGCAATAGCAAAGGTCTCAAAACTGGACAAACGTGGCTTTGAGGTAAAACCATACAGCATAACCTACAAAAATCAAAATGTTCAGTTACTTTTGACCAGGCTTTTGGGTAGAACAGAACGCGCAACAAGAATTTTCTCAAACGCAAGTGTGGTATTGGGATTTATAATGATGGGGGCTGGTTTTTGGTATCTCATTTCTAATCTTTCCAACTTCTTTGTAAAGCCAGAAGCATTTGCCGAGATGACTGTACTCATACCAGGGGTTACAATTCAATCAAGTTCCAACATAGCATACTTTCTTCTTACCGTTCCGATTGTGCTAGTAATGCACGAAGGCGCACATGGAATAGTGGCAACCCTTGAAAAGATAAAGATCAAGACAGGAGGTTTTGCTGTCTTCATTGCGCTATTTGCAGGTTTTGTAGAGCCAGATGAGGAAGAATTTGCAAAGGCCAAAAAAATATCACGCCTCAGAGTAATAGGTGCAGGTGCAACATCAAATGTCATATTTTCTTTCGTAATTGCCGGCCTTCTTTTGTTCAATCCATCCTTTGCCCTAATCATGCCAGACGGTATACGAAATGTACTCTATAGCGAACCTTTAGGCGTTCCAATAATTTCTGTCGAACCTGGATCAGGAGCTGAAAAAGCAGGATTGCAAAAAGACGACATTATAACTGAGATTAATGGAGTTCACATAGCTCTTCCACAAGACTTTGCAAAAGTTCAGCTAAAGCCTGGAGATACTGCAACTGTGACTCTTACCAGATCAGGACAGACTCTTCAAATTCCTGTGATAGCCACTCCGTCAAAAGATAATCCTCAGAAAGGCATGCTTGGAATCATGAGAGCTGCGTTACCTTCCTATCAGCCAGTAGTACCCTATTACATACACTGGAGTCCAGAGGTATTCATGTTTTTATTGTGGTTGTGGATGCTATCATTTTTCGTCGGAATATTCAACATGCTACCTTTACCCATACTTGATGGCGGTAAATTTGTCCATAGCATAATTGAAAAGAGAATATCTGAAAAAGCATTGAAGGGAACTATGTTATCTATATACATCTTTACTCTCATTTTATTTGGGCTAAACATAGCACTATCAGCACTCAAATCTGGTTTTATCACAATTTAAGAAACTCGAAACAAAATATAGTTAAATTGAGGAGTGAGAAGACTTGGTCATGAAATGCGATTGGTGTGAAAATACAACAGTTTATTCTAGGAAATATTCTGGAGAAAACCTTTGTTCAGATTGCTTTTCAAAGTCAATTGTGCGAAAGACTGTAAAAACTATCTCAAAATACAAGATGATCAATGGAGGAGATGTGGTTGGGGTTGCTGTTTCTGGCGGAAAAGATTCACTGTCTCTCTTACATGCATTGAAGCAAATTTCATTGAATCATGACTTTACGCTCAAGGCCATTACAATTGACGAGGGAATTCCTGGATATAGAGACGAGGCATTAGAGTTAGTAAGAAATTTTTGCAACAAGATTCAGGTTGAGCATGGTGTTTATTCATACAAGGAGCTTTTTGGAACTACCTTGGAACAATCACTTGAGCTAAGAGAAAAGGAAAAGATCTCATCTTGTTCCATATGTGGCATATTAAGAAGACGCGCTATTGATTTCGGTGCAAAGGAGTTAGGAGTAGACATAGTTGCAACGGGTCATAACATGGATGATTTTATTCAGACTTTTATCATCAATCTTCTTTCAGGTGATACAAGTAAGATAGGTTGGATGGATCCTGAACTATCAAATAACAAAACAAGAAAGATAAAGCCATTTTGCGAAATTTATGAAAATGAGATTGTCTTCTATGCTTTTACAAATGATATTCCATTTCAATCAGAAGAATGCCCTCACATGAATGAGGGTATAAGGACAGAGATACGCAATTTCCTCAATTCGTTGGAAAAAAATCATATTGGAATCAAGAATAACATGTACAAATCAATTTTGAAAGTTTCCTCCGTACTTAAAGATGAAACGGGCAAGATATGGAAAAATTGCTCAAAGTGTGGAGCAGAGTGCACTGGAGACGTGTGTGCCGTATGCAATACACTATTGAATCTAGGACTAAATCTACCCTAATGCACATAAAGATCTTATCATAACGATATTTTGGTAGTAGGTAGGACTGGGGCGCTAGCCGTGCCCTGTCTCTGAAACCGGCTATATGCAGAGGTCAGTAACTGCTGGGTAAATCTCTAGATGGATGTTACTCGCTTGACTTGCGGATATGAAATCACGCCGAAGCGGGTGGATGCAGGACTGAGACTGTCCGAAGGGATAGCTTTCAAGTTCTAACTGCCGAAAGGGATGAGGTCCGGGAGGGAGCAATCCTAAGGTAGAGCATTCACGCTGCGTCGTCTACGTGGCGGATCTTGCTTGACTTGAGATGAGGCCATTTGCCTAGACTGGAACTAGCAGAGCTACTACCTAAATATTCCATTATAAAATGACAAAACATGGACGGTCTAATTTCTGGGCATACAAGAACATATGAGGATTTCAAGAAACAGTTAACGCCCCAAATAAAACCGTTATTTGAAGAACTGCGGAATTATTGCTTTTCATTAGGCAATAACGTACTAGAAGATGTACGAATGCATAGGATAGTATTTTGCAAATCTATGACCTTTAGATACTTTGTTGACATTGAGCCACAAAGAGAATCAGTTATTGCAAAAATCAGAAGAGATAGAAAAGAGCCAGTAAAAGAAATTGAGATAAGAGCAAATCAAAACCTTGATGAAGTCAAGAGTCTGCTCTCCGATGCTTATTCAAACATACACTAAGAAAGAATTTCAAAATCTGCAAGTTCTTCAATATTATCTCCATTTACAACTTTGAGTTCCTCCACTATTGCTCCAGGAGGACCAAAATTACTCCAATCTATCACAGCATCCACATTAGATTCTTCACCTTCCAAGACTGCTTCAACCCTTTTATCGGAAAGATTCCTTACCCAACCTTTCACATTATTTTTTTCTGCAGTTTCCTTCATCCCTTGTCGAAAATAAACTCCTTGAACCTTTCCGCTAACGTAAAGATGAACTCTTTTTTGTGTCATAAATCCGGTTTTACCTTGACTATTAATTAGCTTTAGTAGGTTATACTCTTTCTTTAACTCTGGATCTTCCTGTCTTTCTTGCTGCAATGCTACCAACTTTACGTCCTGGAGGAGCATTTCTTGAAACAGTTGAACTTCTACCAACATGTTGATGTCTTCCACCACCATGTGGGTGTACATACACTGCCTGAGCAACACCTCTTACTATCGGATACTTTCTACCTCTAGCGCGCATTTTACGCCATGCCACACCTGCTCTCATGAAAGGTCTATCACCTGCTCCACCTCCAGCAAGGACGCCAATCATAGCTCTGTTCTGTGGGTGAAGGGTGGTAAACTTGCCTGACGGTAGTTTTAGTGTTACACCTTCGTTGCCATGAGAAAAGACAGTAGCATAAGAACCTGCAGATTTTACTAGAGATCCTCCGTCTCCAAAGTGTCTTTCTACATTACATACAAACGTTCCATCAGGAATGTTTTGTATACTAATTACGTTTCCAGAAGAAATGCCTGATTTTAATCCAAATTGGAATTTTGAACCTATCTTAGTACCTAAAACTGACGGAACAAGGGACCAAGTTCCATTCTCAAATCTTACTCTGGCAAGAGGCGCATCACGACCAGTCTCATGAACTATGTCAACTACCTCAGCCTCATGTTGTTCAGATAGAGTAAATCGTGGGTATTTTGCAGGAGATAACTTACCAGTATACGCTGCGCGAAATTGTTTTCCGCCTCTACCCCGTCTTCTCACTAGTGGCCTTTTACCCAAAGCATCGAATGTGCCCTTTCTTGTAAATTTTAATCTTCTGATCTATTTGTTCTGGATCAAAGACAACAAAGGTATAAAAATTAGTTTGAGGCTGTTTAAACTATGAGTCAGAACATGCTCTCCCTTAAGGTACTTGAGGCATATACGCGTGATGTAGGAAGAGGGGTGGCTCGTATTGATTATGATTCCATGGATTCACTTGGTGCATCCACTGGGGACGTTATTGAGATAAAAGGTAAGAGAAGAACAGTAGCCAAATGTCTTCCACTTTATCCATCTGATGAGGGTAAAGGAATAATCAGAGTAGATGGACTTGTAAGAAATAATGCAGGTATTGCAATAGGAGATACTGTTGCAGTACGCAAGATCAAGGCGGTCGCTGCAGAAAAGGTAGTAGTTGCTCCACTTGAAGCAATACCACCAATTGATGAAAGGTATCTTGCAGATGCGTTGGAAAGTGTTCCTCTAATAAAAGGAGACAACGTAATGGTTCCATATTTTGGTGGAAGACTTACTTTTCAAGTAATAGGTGTCACACCAGCAGCCGATGCAGTGCTCGTAACTCAAAAAACTGTATTTCATATTGCAGAGAAAGGAGAAACTTTGCGCGGGGTTCCACAGGTAACCTATGAAGACATTGGTGGTCTAACTGATGAGATTAAGAAAGTTCGTGAAATGATTGAGCTTCCACTAAGACATCCAGAAATATTTGAAAAACTTGGCATTGAAGCACCAAAGGGTGTGCTTTTGTATGGACCCCCAGGAACTGGAAAGACATTGCTTGCAAAGGCTGTTGCAAATGAAAGTAATGCTCACTTCATCAGCATTTCAGGTCCAGAAATCATGAGCAAGTTCTATGGTGAAAGCGAAGCTAGACTTAGAGAAATTTTCAAAGAAGCCAAGGAAAAATCACCGTCAATAATATTCATCGATGAAATTGATTCAATAGCACCAAAGAGAGAAGAGGTAACAGGAGAAGTAGAAAGAAGAGTTGTATCTCAATTGTTATCGCTTATGGATGGTCTTGAGGCAAGAGGTAAAGTCATAGTAATTTCTGCCACAAACAGACCTAATGCAATAGATCCTGCACTTAGAAGACCTGGTAGATTTGATAGAGAAATTGAGATAAAGGTGCCAGACAAGAAAGGTAGAAAAGACATTCTCATGATTCACACAAGAAACATGCCTCTTAGTGATGATGTGAATTTGGACAAGATTGCCGCAATAAGTCACGGGTATGTGGGTGCAGACTTGGAATACTTGTGCAAAGAGGCAGCAATGAAATGTTTACGAAGATTGCTACCTGAACTCAACCTAGAAGATGAGAAGCTTCCTCCTGAGACTCTTGACAAGTTAATTGTAAATGATGATGATTATCAGAATGCTCTCAAAGAGGTAACACCTTCTGGAATGCGTGAAGTCTTTATTGAAAATCCAGATGTCAGTTGGGATGAAGTCGGAGGACTCGAAACTGTCAAACGTGAATTACAAGAAGCCGTAGAATGGCCTATGAAATACCCGACGCTGTATTCAAAGTTAGGACACAGAATGCCAAGAGGAATATTGTTGCATGGCTCAAGTGGAACTGGAAAGACATTGCTTGCAAAGGCTGTTGCTACTGAAAGTGAGGCCAACTTCATATCAGTAAGAGGTCCAGAACTATTATCAAAATGGGTAGGAGAGTCGGAACGTGGAATTAGGGAGATATTCAGAAGAGCAAGACAAGCATCGCCTTGTGTAATATTTTTTGATGAAATTGATTCAATAGCACCTGTCAGAGGAATTGGAGGAGAGACAGCTGTAACTGAGAGAGTAGTTAGCCAGTTGCTAACCGAACTTGATGGAATAGAAAGCCTGCGCGGTGTAGTCGTCTTGGCTGCCACCAACAGAGCAGATATGATCGATACAGCACTACTAAGACCTGGCAGATTTGACAAAATCATTTTGGTACCTCTACCTGACAAAGAGGGAAGAAAGAAGATACTAGAAATCAATGCAAAGGATATTCCAGTTGTAAGAGAACCAATGATAGACGGCGCAAAGAATCCAGACTATGTAGATTTGGACAAGATTGCGGATTCAAGCGACGGAATGAGTGGTGCAGACGTAGCAGCCATAGCCAATACAGCAGTATCCCTTGTCATACACGAATTTCTTGCTAAGTATCCCGACCAAAAAGAGGCAGAAAAACAAGCAGCTGACGCCAGAGTAACTATGAGACACTTTGAAGAGGCGGTTAGAAAAGTAAGAACTCAGAAGGAACTCAAGATAGGCGAAAAGGTGGCAGTGCCCTACTACAGGTAATTTTAATAAAATAACAATTCTAATCCTAGCAAATGTCACATATCGGATACCGGGGAAAGAGCCTTGAATTCCTAACTAAAAATAAGATAGAGATAGGAGATCTAGTTAAAGTTCGGACAGATTCAACCTATTCAGGAATTTTGATGCCTCGATACGAACACAGTGATGATGAACATATTGTTCTCAAACTGAAAAATGGTTACAATATAGGATTACAAATTGAAAAAATTACCCAGATAGAAGTAGAATTACATCCTTCTGTGAAGAAGGAGAACATGACACAGCCGCAAGCAGATCCTAAACTGCCCAAGATCTTATTGATATCAACTGGAGGAACCATTGCAAGCAAGATTGATTATAGAACTGGAGGTGTGTATCCAGCTCTGACAGCTGCAGAACTCAATGCAGGTGTACCAGAACTATCCGACATAGCTAACATTGACACTGAGGTTTTGTTCTCCGAATATTCTGAAAATCTCCTGCCAGAACACTGGATAAAAATTGCAGAAAAACTAAATTCATACTCTAGGTCGGAATACAAAGGTATCATAGTAGCTCACGGTACAGACACTATGCAATATACAGCAGCAGCACTCTCATTTTCATTGTCAGGGTTTCCAAAACCTGTAGCTTTGGTAGGTTCCCAAAGATCTTCAGACCGACCTTCTTCAGACGCTGCACTAAATCTCATTTCAGCAGTTAGATTTCTGGTTGAAACTGATACTAATGGGATTTTTGTTGTGATGCACAATTCAATAAGCGATGATGATGTTGCATGCCATTGGGGAACAAGAGTAAGAAAGAATCATACTAGTAAAAGAAACGCGTTTCAGACAATAGGAGGATCGCCTGTTTTCATTGTAAAGAAAGACATCATTGAGAAAAATCCATTGTTTAGCCCTTTAAAGAAAACATACAGTCCTAAGATCAATTTTGATAATCAAGTCATGCTAGTAAAATATTATCCAGGCCTTGATCCAAAGTTGATAGATTATGCAATTAATTCAGGTTACAAGGCAATTATTTTTGAAGGAACTGGTCTTGGTCATGTAGGTAAGGTAATGTATGAATCCATTGCACGTGCAAAAAGAAAGGGATTATTCATTGGAATGACGTCACAGTGTATAGACGGAATTGTTCGCATGACAGTTTACGATAGTGGAAGAGATCTGTTGAATCTAGGTGTAATTCCACTTGGAAATATGATTCCGGAAACTGCTCTTGTTAAAGCCATGTGGGCGTTGGGCAATACTAAAGATATCAACGAAATGGAAAAGATCATGCAAGAGAACATCGCCTTTGAAATTTCAGACTAAGATTTAAAACAAGTATAACGCTAAAAATAGAAGTGTCTGAAATTCAGATAAATAACATAGGTCTAAAGGTTGGGCTTGAGGTCCACCAACAGCTTGCAACAGGCACAAAATTATTCTGTAATTGTTCTTCGATCGAGTCAACTGAATATCCACTGAAATTTGTTCGAAGGTTAAGAATAGCAAGAAGCGAGCTTGGAGAATTAGACCCTAGTGCGTTATTTGAGTCCAGCAAGCAGAAAACTATACTATACTATGCAAATCCTGAGAGCAGTTGTCTTGTTGAACAGGATGAAGAGCCGCCACATGATCTCAGCCCTAGCTCAAAAGAAACTGCATTGATAATGGCTTCTGCGTTAAGAACAAACATTTTCAACGAGATTTATGTTATGAGAAAATTGGTCATAGATGGTTCAAACACATCTGGTTTTCAGAGAACCATGCTAATTGGACTTGGCGGGAGCCTTGAAGTAGATGATAAAAATGTTGGTGTACAGAGTATCTGTTTAGAAGAAGATGCTGCAAAACTTCTGAATGATTCAGTTGCCTTTAGAGAATATACCTTGGATAGATTAGGAGTACCGTTAGTAGAGATAGCACTTGAACCTGTAAGTGGAACACCAGAAGAAATCAAAAAAATTGCATTGACTCTTGGGCGTTTGTTGCGAGCAACCAAGAGGGTTCAGAGAGGACTTGGTTCAATAAGACAAGATGTCAATGTCTCTATCGAAGGAGGCGGAATTGTGGAAGTAAAAGGAGTACAAAAACTTGATCAGCTTGAAAAAGTAGTTGAATATGAAGCCAAAAGACAACATGGCCTTAAGATAATAGCTGATAAACTAAAAGGATTAGATACTGAACGTATCGCAAAGGAAAGAGACGTAAAAGATGTAACAGATGCTTTTAGAAATTGCAAATCAAAGGCTATTCAGAAAGCATTAATGGATGGTGCTGTTGTAAAAGCAATCAAGGTGAAAAATTTTTCAGGCATATTTGGTTTTGAACCATATCCTGGAATTAGACTTGGTAAGCAATTAGGAGAATTGGTGAGATTCTTTGGTTTGGGAGGAGTTTTTCATTCAGACGAGCTTCCAAACTATGGAATTGAAGAGACTGAGATACAACAAGTAAAAAAAATTCTAGAAAGCCAACAAAATGATGGTTTCTTGATTCTTGCAGGTGAACCAAAAAAACTAGACATAGTAATTGAGTCCATAATCAAAAGAATAGAAGATGCAAAAATCGGCGTACCGGCAGAAACAAGAGTGGCCACAGTCACGGGGGAAACAGTCTATCTCAGACCTAGACCAGGAGCATCTAGAATGTATCCAGAGACTGACATACCGCCAATCATGGTAACTAATAATGAATTAGAGGAGGCCAAAAAAAAGGTACCAAAATCTTGGGAAGAGAGCATATTGGAACTTCAGAACCAATACGAGTTGAATTCTCAGCTTGCTTTACAGATATTTGATTCTGAATATCTAGATTTATTTGAGTCCATATGTAAAGATAAAAGAGTTTCTCCCAATTTTGTATCATCTGTTCTCAGTGGAACCATTACTAATCTTGAGAGACGTGGCCTAGACTCGAAATTACTGAAGAATTCTGACATTTCAAAAGCATTCGGGTTTTTGGCAGAAGGAAAGATTGCAAAGGAGTCACTTGAGATCATCTTTGAGAGTATGATGAATAAAACAGCTAGTTCTATAGAAGACGCGATTCAAAAAAACGCAATTAGTTCAATAGAAGATAGTGACCTAAATAACATATTAGATGAATTGGTATTATCTAATATCAAAATGATCGAGCAACAAGGATTAAGATCTATTGGACCACTGATGGGACTTGCAATGAAAAACCTTCGCGGAAAGGTTGATGGACAGAAAATAAATCAGTTGTTAGAAGCAAAAATAAAGTCACGAATGGACACAATTTCAAAAGGAAGATAGTATCATTTCCCTCTTCATGAAAGCCAATAATTGGCTAATAGATTGTAAATTTTCATTACTCAAAAATTTTGTAATGCGGGAGGTGGGATTTGAACCCACGAACTCCTAAGAGATAAGGTTCTGAGCCTTACGCCGTTGACCAGGCTAGGCGACCCCCGCAACGTGAAAATTAAAACTCCAGCATAAGTGTCTTTTTTATGACAAGGAAGAACAATTACGACTAATTTCATTGATGATAGAAACCGCGTTCTTTAGTTCATAGATCCTTTTTGCCCTAGGATCAGGAAAATCAAGATTCCATGGCTGGTTGTAGAGTATTATTGATTTTCCTGCAGCAAGCATACTTTTCGCATTCATGGGTGAGTCATCAATGAAGATATCGTAATCAAGTTTTGCCTTCTCGGTTCCTTCTACCACTCCCACATAGTTCTTGAAGGTCACATTATGCATTTTGAGCCAATTTTTTACATCATTATGAGTAGAGTCCTCTCTTGCAGTCACTATATCCACAGTACCCATCTTTGAGAGTTCCCTTGATGCAGAGGAAATGTCACTTTCAGTTGGAGGAATAGTTTTCCAAGATTTCCAGCACATTGATAGCTCTTCATAGAAATCAAATTTACTTATGTTGTACCTTTTCCAAAAGTCCCATTCTGATATGTCTGATTTCAAGATGGCTGTTCTGATTTGATTATTGTATGATATCCAAGCATGTATAACATCTGCAAGAACCCCGTCTACATCTAGTGCAATCTTCAAAATTCTTATTCCTCTTGATTGAAGCTATCTTGTAGCTCTTCGAGTAATTCGCGTTGATGTTTATCTATTTTCTTTGGAATATTGATAACAAGTCTGACATACTGATCTCCTCTGCCTCTAGATCCTTGATGAGGCAGACCTTTTCCTTTTATCTTTATTATCGTATTTGGCTGACTTCCTGCTTCAACTTCAATTTTTTCAGTTCCTTCCAAGGTTGGCACAATCAATTTCTTGCCCAGTATTGCATCAGTAATAGAGATGTTTGAATCATAAAATATGTCTGCGCCGTCTCGCTTGAACTTGTCATGAGGCTTTACTTTGATTCTAACAATAAGATCACCACTCATCCCGTTTGACATTGACTCACCTTCTCCATTAATTCTATATTCGCCACTTTCAATGCCTGGAGGAATTTCAAATGAGAAATGGTGTCTTCCTTTTTGTTTACCAGTTCCTTTGCATCTAGAACAAGGTCTCTCTATTATTTTGCCTTGACCCCTGCAAGTATTACATGGTTGAACGGTGACAAATGTAGAAAATCCACTACTACGCGATGTTCTTACCTGACCATGACCGTTACAAACAGAACAAGTTCTCATGGATGTCCCAGGAGTAGCACCTGATCCCTTGCAATCACCACATTCAATGTCTCTTGGAAGCTCAATCTCTTCTCGTTTTCCCCTAAGGACGTCTTCGAACGTTATTTCTGTATCATATACTAGATCTGCTCCTCTTTCCCTACCGAATCCAGAATCAAAGCCGCCAAATCTAAAACCACCCCCCCTACCAAAGATGTTTTCAAAAATTGATTCAAAACTAGAACCGAAAACATCTTCGAAATTGACTTTAGATCCTTGGAATATGTCTTCGGTGCTATACCTGCCATCAACTCCAGCATGACCATGAGTGTCATAGATCTTACGCTTCTCAGAATCGGACAATACTGCATAAGCTTCTGATATCTCTTTGAAATGTTCAGCTGCATCAGGGGATTTGTTTCTGTCGGGATGAAATTTAAGAGCCATTTTCCTATACTGAGATTTTATCTCATCTTGAGAAGCATTTTTCTGAATACCCAAGACTTCATAATAATCGCGTTTTGCGCTCATAATTGTAAAATAGCGTTATTTATTCTCCGGTATAAACATCAGTTTGTTGTTTCTCCAGTAGCCTGGCCAGAACCTTCTGTGGGTCCTTGTGCACCTGCACCTGGGGGTGGAGTTACATTTTTGTAAAGTTCAGTACTAATGTCATTAACTAATTTCTTCAAGGCATCAAGTTTTGGTTTTATTTCAGCAACCTCCTTGTCAAGAACATCTTTGAGTTCCTTTATTGCTTCACTTACCTTTATTCCCTGATCTTGGGATATCTTATCCTTGAGATCTTGATTTATCAGTTTTTCAGTAGTATAGATATACTGTTGAGCTTCATTTTTTATCTCTACCTCTTCTTTCTTCTTTTTATCTTGTTCAGAAAAGATTTCAGCATCCTTTTTCATTTTCTCAATATCATCTTTTGAAAGTTTGGTGCTTGCAGTGATTGTAATTTTGGCTTCCTTTTGAGTTGCAAGATCTTTGGCTGTAACATTGAGAATTCCGTTTGCATCTATATCAAATTTTACCTCAATTTGTGGTACTCCTTTGGGAGCTGGAAGAATACCAGACAAGTTGAAACTTCCAAGTGAGACATTATCTGAGGCCATAGGTCTTTCACCCTGCACAATATGGATAGTTACAGCAGTTTGGTTATCAGCTGCAGTTGTGAAGATTTTACTTTTAGACGATGGAATAGTGGTATTTCTTTCTATAATTGGTTCTCGCAATCCTCCAAGTACCTCTACTCCAAGTGTTAATGGTATGACATCTAAAAGGACAATATCACTTGTTACTTCACCTGCTATGATGCCTGCTTGTATAGCAGCACCTAATGCTACAGCTTCCATGGGATCTACTCCAGATTCTGGGTCCTTGCCCATTACACTTGCTACAAATTTTTTGATGAGAGGCATTCTTGTGGGACCTCCAACAAGTATAATCTTACTTACATCTGACGGCGATAGTTTTGCATCTTCTAATGACTTTGTCATAGACGGCCTGCATCTTTCCACTATAGGATTGATGAGCTCCTCAAACTTTGCTCTTGTTATTTTTAGTTCTAGATTTTTCGATCCAGAAGATGGATCATGGGATATGAAAGGAAGGTTGATGTCAGTTTCAAATACCGATGAGAGCTCTATTTTTGCTTTTTCGGCTGCTTCTCTTACTCTAACCATTGCGGTATTATCTTTGTTAAGATCTATTCCGGATGATTTTCTGAAATTGTCAACAATGTAATCGATTAGAACTTTATCCATATCTGTTCCACCCAATTGCGTATCTCCAGAGGTACTCATTACCTCAAAGACGCCTCCTCCCATTTCCATTATTGTTACATCTAGAGTTCCACCACCCAGATCAAATACCATTATTTTCATGTCTTGCTTAGATTTATCAAGACCAAAGGCGAGTGCTGCAGCAGTAGGCTCGTTAATTATTCTAACTACCTCTAGTCCTGCTATTTGTCCAGCATCCTTAGTAGCCTGTCTTTGATTATCGTTAAAGTATGCAGGAACTGTTATCACTGCTTTATCGATTTTTTCACCAATGAACGCTTCGGCATCTTTTTTTATTTTCTGTAAAATGAAAGCAGAGATTTGCTGTGGTTTGTACTCTTTGTCATTAATCTTAAAGGCATGATCAGTTCCCATCTTTCTTTTTGCCGCCACTACAGTTCCCTCAGGATTTGTTACCGCTTGCCTCCTTGCTGGCTCTCCCACTATAAGTTGCCCATCCTTTGTAAATGCCACTACAGATGGAAAGGCCTTGCCTCCGATAGTAGTACCCTCAGCTGCAGGAATAAGAGTTGGTTTTCCACCCATCATAGCTGCCGCCGCAGAGTTACTAGTTCCTAAATCAATACCAATAATTTTAGTCATCTTAGTTTTTCATCTCTTTATGTTTTTTCGATATTTCTACTAAACTAGGTCTAATAACTCTGTCCTTCAAAATATATCCCTTACGTAGTTCTGCCGTAATCGTGTTATCATCAAGGGAAGAATCATCTTTTATAGAAATAGCTTCATGTAGACTTGGATCAAAAACTTCGCCTAATGCATCAATAGGTCTTATTCCATATTCAGACAGAAAGTAATTCATATTCTTTAAAATGGCGTCTAAACCATCCACATTTACATTTTGTTTAGACAAGGCATCCCTAGCACGAATAAAATCATCATAAATCGATAAAAATTTTAGAATTAGATCATCAGTTATGGAATTTACCTTGTTTTGAACATCTGACTCGGTCCTTTTGTTTAGATTTTCAAAATCTGCTAACA
>JBARDK010000154.1:0-2378 GCA_049795075.1 Nitrosotalea sp.
GGCTTTGGAACCAGATTTTTGAGATGAAATTTTATTAGAACTTTTTTTGCATCAGAAAAAGTAGATTTGTCACAATATGTCATTCCAGATGCGATCACGGACAGATCATCTCCTACCACATCTGACATTACAAGCGAAACAGCTTTGCACCTAAGTGATTCTACCAACCTTCCGCCTTTTATTTTGGACAGATGTTTTCTTACACAGTTTATCTCGCGTATGTTTGCGCCAGATCTTACCAGGAGACGAGTCACAAGTTGTTTATCTTGTAATGATATACCGTCTGGGAGAGATACTAGTGAAGACGTACCGCCAGAGATTAGAAAAATAACCAAGTCTGTTTCCTCCAATAATTTGAGAAATCCAATTATTTTCTTGGCTGCAACAATACTTTTTACGGTAGGAACAGGATGGCTGGATCTTATCACGGTGAATTTTTTTTTCTTAATCAAAGAACGAGTAGTGTCTGGTATGACTACCATTCCCCCGTGAATCCTAGTTAACGAGTCCACGGTAGTTGTCATCAAGTCGGCTGATTTTCCAATAGCAACTATGTAGATGTGTTGATATCCCTCAAGAGATATTCTTTTTCTTCCCACTTGAAGAAAGTTTTGTTTTACAATCTTTTTTAGGGCGTCATTTGGCAAAGCAGCAGAAATGCCCCGCTCAACTATCAATAATGCTAATTTTTTGTTGCCAGTTGTTGCAAGTTGTTTAAAATTTTTAATAATCATTTAGCGTTCATGCACAAATAAGGAGAAGCTGCTGAATTTTTGAATCTTTTCAGTGCCAACGACATAACACCAAAATTTAAAAGGAATGCGTATCCTTGTTCCAGTTTTTTTATATATAGTCCACAACAAGATAACGCATGAGAGGTATGAGTTTTTACTCCAAGGGAAAACTGTCGATGTATCTTGGGTTTTTAGCAATCGTCACAATCATGGTAATGCCGGCTTACGCAGATCAAGTCGTCCAGCCAACAAGCGGTGGGACCATCGATGTTGGCTTTGCAACAGATCCTGCAAATCCAACCCCGGGCGGTGCTACAAATCTCCTGATAAGCTTTATCAACAAATCAACTCATGCAGTTCAACAGCACATAGACTACAAAGTAGCCGTGATGGAAGGAAGCAACCAGATCTGCGGTACTCAAATATTGCATACAGCAGAAGGATCAGTTACCATCCCATGCCAATTACCTGATGCTGCAACATATCAAGTGGTCGTAGAAGTAGATGGAATACTTTTCCAGCCAATACCACCAGAGACTGCAACATTTACTGTTAATCTCGGAGGAGGATCAACCACAAGTACCAATTCAACAACTCCCACACAGTCTAGTGGGACTCAAAGCACAGTAATTCCATCATGGATCAAAAACAATGCAAAGTGGTGGTCACAGGGACAACTTCCAGACGACCAATTCATTCAAGGTCTTCAGTACATGATACAACATGGAATAATACAAATACCCACACAATCAGGTGGCTCAAACACAACATCAGGAACGCCTCCAATTCCAGCATGGATTAAAACCAATGCAGGCTGGTGGGCAGATGGACAAATCTCGGATGGCGACTTTGTAAAAGGAATCCAGTGGCTCATCTCCAATGGAATAATTGTGGTTTAGAAAACCATGACATACCTTTGTGAGATTAACAACATTACATTAGTTACGCAATCCTTAAGCGATGTAATTGCATATGGTGAACATAATGTCAGGAAATAATCCAGACCTAAGAGATAAAGTAGACCAGAGCCGCGGCTTTCTCAAAAAGTTGCAGCTTGCTATACCTGCACTCAAAGAATATCGCAAACTAGAAGACATTAGAGCAGCAGATGAACTATTACGAAAACAAGTTTTTGACAAACTTGATGAATCAAAAAGCAAGTTGGAAACATTGAGAAAGGCAATGTCTGACAAGGGCGATTTTACTAGTCTGTCTTCCATTGGATCAATCATTTCACAGCTACAACAAATTTCAGGAGAGGTATTTCATTCCCAACAAGGCTCCGCAGGCATATCCCCAAGCATAAGAATTGATGAGAATACACTGAACAAGCTATACGAATATGATTATAATTTTGTCAATAGTGCTGAACAGATCTCTTCTACAGTTACCGGATCATTGACTGAATATGCCTCTGGAACATCAACTGCACAAGCAATTGCTGCCAAAATTAGTTCCATGTTAGAAGACCTCAAACATGCCTGGAAGCAGAGACTTGAATCTGTTGAAAACATATTGGTGACAAAGTAGGAATCAATAGAAATGATAATAACAAGAAAGGTAAAAAGTGAGATGTAAATGTTTGGGCATAAAAAAGATCCAAATCGTGGCGGAGGTAGTATAGCAGGGTCTACCACAATAGAG
>JBARDK010000155.1:0-14382 GCA_049795075.1 Nitrosotalea sp.
GGCTGTAAGTATATCTTTACCTGACTTGTGTATTATGGTAACGTGCTTGTTCATGAGTTCTTTTGTTGGAATTACCACACTTTCGTTTTTCTCATTTGTTACAATTATGTGCAATAATTCTGCAGCCGTGATTGTTCCTGTAATATCTCCAATCTTTATTTTCTGTCCGACTTTGAATATCGTTCTTTGTGCAGATGCGCCGGCTATTGCTGCTGGCAATATATCCTTTAGAGTAAATCCCAGACCTATGGCAATGGCCACTCCTACTGCTATTGCAATACTCCATGAGAATGCAGACACAAGTATAGGTATTATCGATTGGCCAACTCCGATTTGTGTGAGGCCCACTGCAAAGACAATACTGTAAATCACAGTCTTTACTCCTATTCCTATGTATCTTGTACCGCCATAATGTCTGACTACGAGTTCATGGTTTACCCACTTGATCACATAGTTTGCAATAATGGAGCCTATCATGACAATAAGTACGAAAGCAAGTAGGTTTGGAATCCATAACCAAAGCGATGTCATTGCAGTAGTAAGTTGTTGCAATTGTAATGCGTTAATTGCTGCCACTACAAAGAAAAGATAAACGAACCACCTTATTGTTGCTGAAACCAGGTGAACAGAGTCAAATTTACCCATGGTTTCTTCTACCAAGTGAACCTCGGAGATGCTTTGCAAGTTTGTTTTTTGCATGACTTTCTTTGCAGCTTTTTCAACTATTCTGCCCACTATTTTTCCTATAACAAATCCAATTGCCAAGAGGACACCGGCTGCAATTATTTTAGGAGCTACTTCTGCTATTGAATTAGCAAAGGTTGTCAATGCAATAGTTTCTGGAGTATAGAATGTACTACTAGAAGTGCTGGTTTGAGCATAGGCCAAGTTTGCACTTAGACCTAATGCGATTAAAGAAAATATCATCATACCACATATTGACAAAGCTAAACTAGATCTTTTTTGATTAAATACCAATATGCACTCTCATCTTTTCGTAACTATTTCTACATAGACGTAAAGACTCTCCTCACTGCGTGCTAAAATCTTCTCAACCTAAGATTTTGAGCGTGATTTTTTTCAGATTTTACAAACTTGGAAAGATTAAATCTTCTCAAACAGTTTGGTAAAGAAAAAATATTTCACATTAAAGAACAGAATTAGAAATAATACAGTGAAATTTTTAGATGATATACAAAGTAGTTTTGATTAGAAACTACAAAGTTTAAAGCCACTTTGTAGCATTTTGGATAACTTTGCTGTCTTTTTTGATCTTTTAACAGTATTTGATGTCAAAGTTAATGTTAAATGGGTTTAGATTATCAAATTTGGGATGGACGAGTTTGAAGAATTTGCCTTTGCTCTTTTAGACCAGCTTTCAGTAGAATTAAGCGAAGAAAACACAATAAAAGAATCCCAATCAAAGGCTGTTGAGGCCTTTGCCTCAAAGATATCTTTTGAGGACATCAAGGAAATATCAGAGAGGTTATTTTCTGACAGTGCCCAAAAAGTGCTTGAATTTACTGGAATTTCAGTTCCAGGTGGCACCAAAGTCGAGTCTCCAGATTTGATAGAATTCAAGCGCCTAAAGGGTCTGAAGGTCTTCCCTACAAGAAACGCCTCTTCATTTGTAGACGAACTCTTCACCTCAATAGCACATGAGAATACTGAGAAAATAGCGCAACTTGCAAAGAACAATACTTCACAGTTTCTTGTGTATTCTACATATGCCAAAGGATACATTTCACAGATATCTACCACCTATGGAGACTTTTACGAGTCAGCAATATACCTAAACAGATTTGTCCTTTCAGGTTATCCACAAATAATTTTGCACAAGCGCGGAGTTCCATACGAATCTAATTTTGATCAGGTAAATTCAGGATATATTGGAGCCTTGAAGATGACCATGTTGGAAGAGCAGGTTCACTCTGTCCAAAAGAATCTCTACGAAACAAACAAGAATGCAGTTACTAGGGTAAATGAGATCAATGAAGAACTTGCAAACATAATACTGGCACTTGATAATGCCAAAATAAAAACACTCTATGAGTACCTGCAACTTCCCACGGTTCCAGATGAATACCCAATAGCGCAGAGAGCAAATCTTTTTTTCACTTTAAATCCTGACAACTTTATAGTCAGAATTCTTGGGCCCGATGTAATGACATTTACCAATGTCTCAGTTGACCCAAAGATACTAGAAATGATTCCACAGCTGCTAGACGTTTATCAGAGATGGCTCAGTCCCATACAAATTCATCATGCCGCATTTACAATCATGGAAGGAATGGCTGAATTTGCAGTTAGAAGCATACTAAAGGATGACAAAGACTTTCACAACTACCTAGTAACATTTGCAAACACGGACATATCTTCGTATCAGGTAAGAAAGAGCATGGGCATGGATTTCACTGAATATGTGTCAACCAAGATTGGCAAAGACACGTACAAGAGATTAATTGATGATCCTCCTACAACAAGAGAGCTCAAAAATCCTGAAAGCTATCTTAAAAGAATATGAACGATTTTGATCCATTTGTAGCAGAATGGATTACTTATGCAAGGAATCCTAGATATTCCCTTGTTGAAAAATGCCTGAAACTTGCTCAGACTCTAGAGTTTCCTGATCTTAACCTAAGTCACTATATTCAAAAACTAAATTCCATGGGAGAAGAGTTGCGAAATTCTGTTTCCGAGGTGAAAAATCCAACATACTTGATTTCCATGTTAAACGAATACATGTTTGATAACCTTGATTTTCATGGGGACAGTGACGATTACTATAACCCCAGAAATAACTTTCTAAATGTAGTAATTGATAAAAAAAGCGGCATCCCAATCACATTGTCAATAATTTACATCCATCTAGGCAGCCGCATAGAATTGGACCTAAGACCTGTTGGCTTTCCAGGCCATTTTCTGGTAAAATACTCAGAAGAGATGGTGCTAGATCCCTTCAACGGAGGCATGCTGCTAGATGTCGATGATCTGCAAGATATACTTGATACGACATATGGAAACGGCGTACAGTTCAGCCCAGACTATCTAAACGAGATAGAGCCAGAAAACATACTGATCAGGATTTTAAGAAATCTAAAAAATTCCTACATGCAATCTTTCAACTACAAAATGGCCATGCATTGCATAAACATGGTTCTAGGACTGACTCCTGATTCTCCAGACGAGATTAGAGATAAGGGAATTGTGCAATCAAGATTACTTCAAAACGAGCTTGCCTTGCAGTCACTTGAGAGATATTTGGAGTTAGCACCTGAAGCAGACGATGTTGATTATGTCTTAGATTTGATAAGAAGTATCAAGGAAAAAGCTAATCAATAATTGATTTAATGTCAGTTCCTCTCTTTATCAGCCTGTGTTCGTATCTTACTATCTTGTTTCTCATTGTACCTTTTATAATATCCACTTCGTGTCGGAGTGTTGCTACTTCATCTTCAAGTCTAGCTACTCGCTCGTAAATGGACTCTTCTGTACTCTCTGCCATATATCCAGTCTGCGCTAGATCTGATCTTAAAAATTTATGGTTTATTTTGTTGAGGGTTTTGTCAGTATTTTGCTACAGGTCAAACTCTGAATTGCATGCTTGGCACTTGCCTTTCTCGCTGCCAATCACGCCTATTATCAAAATCTTTCCTATTGTACCGCATTTAGGACACAACCCTGTTGTAATGTTCTTTGGACCGCTTGTTCTTGGCTTTACTGTTTTTCTCCTTACCATTATTGGAAAAATCTCAAATCCGGTTTATTAAGTCTAAGTGTAGATCGCAGAAAGCGCGGGGAGTGGGATTTGAACCCACGGGTCCTTGCGGACATGGGATTAGCAATCCCACGCCCTACCAGGCTAGGCGACCCCCGCACAGATGTGCTGAAATTTAAACTGTTAATTAATCTTGGTTAGGTAATTTGGCTATTCTTCACCAAAACGCTTGTAGTTTTCAACAAGGTCCTTTAGCGGCATTCTCTTGCCACCTACGATTTTAAGATCTACCTTGATCTTGCCTTTTTCAATAGTAATTATGTTGTAGGTGTTTTCAAAAAGACCTCGTACTCTTTCTGATGATGCGGTTCCGGCGTTGGCAATTGATAGGTTTCCAAAATGCCAGAACCAAGGTCTGTGTTTGTGGCCACACATTACCAAGTCTATCTTGCTTGCAAGTGCAGTACGTAATACGTCACCTGAATCAATCACCGTGACCCTGTCTGTTCCTGTGTCAGGTACACCAATCAAATGATGATGCATGGCAAGTATCTTTGTCTTGCCTTCATACTTTTTCATAGTACGCTCAAGCCATAGATTTTGCCTGTATCCGACCTCGCCCTCATCTCTATCAGGTCTTGCTGTCCCAAGAGTTACCAGCATTGTATTTTCATCCAATTCGTTTACGGAATCTATGGGAAAGAATTTTTTGAACAATAGGTATCCGGTATTTCTATAATCATGGTTACCGCTTATTGCAATTATTTTGTCTGTTTCAAATTCAGCAAACTTTTTCTTGCATCTTTCATATTCTTTGAGTAAACCTTCGTTAGTCAGATCGCCTGTTACTACAATAGCAGAAGGCTTGAGATCATTAACCTCGCATACCACCTGGTCGAAGACATCCTCCTGAAATTGTGTTCCCACGTGAATATCTGAGATTTGAACTATTTTCATGGTATTACATCACAACAAATTGTTGATTAAGCTTTGGAATTTCTTTTAATCTAATTTTGGTAAAATTTTCTAGTTAGAGTTAAATATGCTTGGTCTATCATCTTGGCTGATTTGGGCAAGAAAGCTGCAATCATAAAAGGAGATGGCACTGGTCCAGATCTTGTAGATGCTATGTTGCGTGTTCTACGAGCTTGCAATACTCAAACTGAACTAATCTTATGCGATGCAGGTTCTGAGCAGTGGGAAAAACACGGTGGCGCCACCTACATTCCAGATTCGACTATGAAATTGCTTGAGGAATGTAATGCATGTTACAAAGGTCCTACAACAACAATTCCACGTCCTGATGCACCAAGAAGTGTGGCTGTTACTATACGCCAAAAATTTCAACTTTACAGTAATATCAGACCTATTAAGACATATGACAGGCTATCTCCAAACAAAAAATTGAATTTTGTTTGTTTCAGAGAAGCTACAGAGGACCTCTATGCTGGAATTGAATTTAAGATATCTGATGATGCCGCTATTGCAATAAGAAAGACGACCAGGAAGGGCTGCCAAAGAATTGTCAGGGCTTCCTTTGCATGGGCAAAACAACATAACATCAAGAAGATCTTTCCTATAACCAAGAGAAATATTCTCAAAGAGACAGATGGGATTTTCTGGAATGAGGTAGAAAAAGCAGAGGTTGAGAACCCAAGTATAGAGGTTGAGGAATATTATATTGATAACATAACTCAACAGTTGGTAAAAAATCCAGAGAGATTCAACGATTCAATCTTGGTAAGTACCAACCTCTTCATGGATATCATATCAGAATGCGCATCAGGAAATATTGGTTCAATTGGAAATGTCTATTCTGCCAATATAGGAGATTCTTATGCCATGTTTGAACCTGCTCATGGAAGTTCACCAAAATACAAAGGATTGGACAAGGTCAATCCTACAGCTGCTATTTTATCAGGTGCATGGATGGTTGAATATCTTGGCGAACCAGACATAAGAAATGCAATATTTGCTGCAACCGAACAGGTAATCAATGAAGGAAAGTATGTCACATATGATATTGGTGGAAATACCAGCACTTCCAAGATGGCTGAGGTCATAGCAGATGTTTCAAAACAAAAACTACGAAAGTAGATTACACTCTAGTTCTCAGGTGCGAACGAGTAGATATTACTAGAACAGAAACAATTGAAGATACAAGAATAAAGTAAGATAGAGGACCAAATTCTGGAACTGTCGCGTTTCCATTTAGTGTAAAGTTCTCGGATGTTGGATTTTGTTCTTGACCTACGCTAATCTTAGGAATGGAAATAATATCTGATGAATAGTCATTGCTTTCATTGGTCTGTCCAATAAGATTGTCTGCAGCTGCTTCAAAATTTAATCTGTATTTTCCAGATTGAGGATTATTCCATACAAAACTTACTGGCGAACTCTGTTTTGCTGGAACATTTGCGGTAGTTATGTTATTATAAAAAAGATATCCAGTATCATTTAGTATCTTTAGTCTAAAAATTATCGAGTTTGCATCAGTGCCTCCAGTATTTGCAATCTGCTTTGTCACTACCACCCCTTGGTTTGCATTGCTGCCTTCATTTGTTATCAAGAGTGACCCATTAACCCATCCAAGCTCAGCATGAGTGGGATTGTCATTTCTTACAACAACTACGCCAGAAGGCCACATGTCTATCTTATCATAGTATTGGTACTTTCCTATAGTACCGAAGAACTGCGTGAAGGAATGACTAGGAAGTATTTGTCCGCTATCAAATAATCCCACAGGGCCATAATTTGGAGTTCCTGCTGTAGCAGTATGAGTTCGGTTGTCATTGTTTACCCATGTAACAGTAGAACCCGGAGATATGTCAACCTCAAAAGGCTCGTAACATGATAGATATGGCAAACAATGGTTCGATGTACCATTAACGATTATTACTTGAGTGTCTGCGGCATATGCACTTCCTGTCAGCATGAAAAGACAAGCAAGTATTGATCCAATACCATATGTCACATACATTGATTTCAATGAATCAAAGATATTCATTTTAGAGATAAACCCTACTCATATCCTATGAGTAATGCTTATTCTCTTCTAGATAAGTTTAGAGTTTGACACATTCCACAAGTACCAGTTCTTCAAAGAATAGCTTCTTTTTTGCAATTATTTTTACAGAAAAACTAAGGTTCTCAGTTCTTCTTACTAGTTCTTGATGATTTGCAAGAGATGATGTCAAGTATACCAATTTGCCGTTTTGCCTGACCGCTTTGCTTGCTGATTTTATTATATTTGTAGTAACGCAAAGACCTTCCACCAAGCCATCTACTGCAGGGTCGGTAATTTCCTTGGATGGTAAATATGGTAAGTTACATACCACTAGATCAAAATTGCAATTTAGAGCATCTGCCGCATTGCAGCAGATGCAATTTTCTACAATCTCATGTGCCTTTTTCAGCGCACAAAAATTGATATCAGTGGCCACTACAAATTCAAAGTTATTAGATAAAACCCTTGCAAGAAAACCAGACCCTGTTCCTATGTCAAGTGCATTGTTTCCTTTTTCGTTTTGAATGCTGTCAGCTAGAAATAGCGTGTCTTCTGCTGGCTTGTAATATTCATCAAATGACTTTTTTTGCAATATCGATTATCTCTCCATCAGATAGGTCTTCCAGTCTTTTATCAGAGTCTATAGTCAGGTCAAATTGTCTTGCAACGTTTCGTACAGTTTTTCTCTTAAAGGAAAAGAGTTTGTTGACTGCCATTATGATGTCTTCAGATATCTTTTGTTTTGGTTCTAGGTAGATTATCACTGAATCTACCTTTGGTTGAGGCTGAAAATTTGTTTTCTTGACATCCATGAGCTTTGTCATTTCCATGCAATAGCTAGCAAGTACAGAGATGGCTCTTCTACCCTTTCCCTTTCCTTCAAGCAACTTTTGAGCAAATTCCTTCTGAACCATTATTACTGCATGAGAAAACTTCCTTTGGACTAGCCATTCCATGGCATTTCGGCTCTCAGAATACGGTAGATTTGAGACAAATACGGTAAAATCCATGTCCATCTCAAAGGCATCTCCATGTTCTAGAGTCAGATTTTGGATATTGGAGAATTTCCTTTTTGCGTCAATGTAAAGCCCGGAATCTTTTTCAACAGAGATTACCCTTTTTGCCTTATCACAAAGGTAAGGAATCAAGATGCCTTTGCCAGTTCCCACTTCGAGAACAACATCACTTTTTTTTATGGCAGCAAAATTAACTATAGATTTTGCAACTAAATTAGATGTTAGGAAATGTTGCCCCAGTGAATGACGTTTATTTTCTGACAAAGAGATTCATCCTAGTTTCACCAGTGATCTCTTCGATGATTCTCTTTGCAACTTGTTTTGCAGGTTCTTTGAGTCCCACTCTTCCTTGCAGGTCCTTGAAATCAGAAAATTTTCGTTTTTCTCGCTCTTCAAGCATTGTCTTCATGTAGGTTTTTCCAATACCTGGAATCAATTCTAGCGCATGTATCCTAGGAGTCAGTGGCTGTGCATTGTTTAGATAATCTACAAATCTTTGTTCGTTCTGCATAACTATCTTTTCAACCACAGATATTAGTTCACTTTGTGCAGACGATGAGATTTGATTAAATTCTAGCCTTCCCAGTACTGAAAGAATTTTTGTTCTTCCTTCCTTTCCTATGTAAACACGTTCACCAATTTCAAAAGTAGAATTTGGCATCGCAAGTAACTCCAGTATCGTAAGCCTTTCCTCACCTAATGCTGTAACAATAATTCCGTCTCTTCCTCTGACGGTGGTGGACTTGCCTCGAATTACAAAATCTAACACGTATGCGTACTCTTCATACTTTCTAGTTTGAGCTCTCTCCAAGAAAACTCTACTCCTGAAATCAGGCGTTCTCCTTGATGAGCTTTAGCATTTTTTCAAGCGTTTCTGCTAGAATAAGTTTTTTCCAGCCAAAAGTAAACGCTCTCAGTTCGGCCTCGGTAGTTGGAAGATTGTTTACAATTTCAACTGCTTCTTCTTCAGTTATGCTGCATTCTTTGACAAGTTGTTGCTTGAGTTTCTTTCCGGCCTTTGAATCGATTTTTGCAAACTTGGTAACATAATCATATGTCCATCGCTGAATTTGATCCATAGATTCAGGATCTACCTTTTCCATAATTTCTTTAACTTCTGGAATAGAGATAGGTTGTTTCTTCTTAACTTCTTCCATATTTACACACCAAACGGTTTGATATGGTCTAACCTAGTGATTAAGGTTTTTGATTTTTTACCAAGATTGACTGCTAATTTTACTGTCCTGCGTCCCACTTCTTTTACAGTACCTACCTTTCCATGATACCTACGGTGTGGTAGAGCTTTGTGTTGAGATGGATCTATTATCACTAAGACTTTGTCCCCAACTTTGTACTCTCGCATTAAGAATGAGACTCCTCTAATCCCACGCTTTGTCATTACAGATCGCGCCTTGTGCATAAATCCGTGGGAGTGACCTCGCGGCTTCTTAGTAGTCATATCGCTAGAACTTCAGTTGACCTTAATTTAACACTTACTGGCTGTAAAAAGGAAAGTCGGTCTTGTTTTGGTCTTGGAGAACTTCAATAACTGACAAATAAAGGAAATGAGGATTATTCCTCAGGATCTTCTTTCTTTTTCTTCTTTGTCTCTTCTTCTGGGTCTGCTACACCACCCTCGGTAACAGTAAAGAGTACTTCTTGTTCTGGGTGATGCGGGCTGTCTACCATTCTTGCAATTCTCTTCTTACCAGATTTCTTTAGGTAAACGCGGTAAGTTGAGGCGTGACCGACAACATTTCCTCCGACCGGTCTTGTTGGGTCACCAAAGAATGTGTCAGGAGATGACTGAACTTGGTTGGTAGCTAATATTGCAACATTATATGCTTCAGCAGTTCTAGCAAGCAAATGCATGAACTTGTTTAGTCTTTGTTGTCTTATGGAGAGAGTTCCTCTGCCAAGATATTCTGCCCTGAACAATCCAACTGCAGAATCTACTACAATTAGTTTTATCTTGTTTTCTTCAATTACAGGGCCTACTTCTTGCATTATTAGTTCTTGGTGAGAGCTATTGTATGCTTTTGCTACTATGATTCTGTCAAGGGCTTTTTCTGGTTCTATTCCTTTTGCTTTTGCAATTGAGACAATTCTTTCTGGCCTGAATGTTCCTTCTGTATCAATGTACAGAACCCCTCCATCTAATCCACCCTCTTCTTTTGGTTTTTGGACATTTACACATAATGTGTGACAAAGTTGTGTCTTTCCAGAGCCAAATTCGCCATAGACTTCGGTAACTGCCTGTGTTTCGATTCCTCCGTCAAACAGAGTATCAAGTGAATTAGTTCCAGTAGAGATCTTGCCTATATCCTGTCTTCTTTTATAGATCTCAGTCGCACTGACAAACTCTTTTTGAAGTTGACCATTTTCAACTAGTTGTAGTCTTGCCTTGTTTACTATTTTTACAGCTGCATCCATATCCATTCCGGTAATTTCTGCTATATCCACAGGACCTCTTACAACAAGATCCAGTATGTTATGGACACCTGCATCACTGAGCTTCTTGGAAGTTACGGGGCCTACCCCTTCTAGACTTTCTAATCTTAAATCATCCATCTTACCGTATGTTACGGTACGAGTACCTAATAAAGATATTGTTTGAGGGCTCTGTTTCCTTGTCGGTAATCTTTATCGTGTTTCCTGTCGGTTGATGAGACTATTTTCATTATTGTTTTTAATAATGAAATAGGCACAGAAAACGACTTTTTACCATCATAAACCATTATAGAATTGGGTTCCGATGTATCGAAATAATAGTTAATGATTCTACCTGAGAAGCATATATGAGAGTCAGATTCTTCTTCGATAATGTCTTGCTTGCAAATATGACACTGATGAATGTTATTTTTCATCTCTATTCTTCTTATCTTCCTGTTTCTTTGAGAGATAATACAAGAATTTTGCATTAAGATTTTTATCATGTTCTTGTGGTTCGCCAGTATCAAATGTACTCGAAGCTATTTCATTAGCATAAGTTAATAGTGATTCGTAAATTTTTTCATTAGGCGAAACCCACTCACGTTTATCAAGTTCATCTTTTGTTCTTATGAAATGAATCATGATATTGATTAATCCATTAAATGCAGCCATTGGCAATCTAACCTCAAATAATAATTTCTTTACAGTTTCATTAGGTAAGGCGGGATATTCCTCACCCTTTTCAAGATCTAACTCGTTCTTATAAAAAACTAGTCTTATTGTACTTGTTTGTTCATCACTTTGAATGAAGAATCCATCTGCATAACTTGAAATAAAATCATCATCTTGACTAATCTGTGGTTTTTTCTCCATCATTTGATTACCGCTTTTTTTAATTTGGTTTTTTTGGGAATGTTAGGATTGCGTGGTCTATTCCAATAAGGCGTTTTGCACTTAGCACATCTTAACGGATCTTCCTCATCCCTTGATAGCCATTCATGACCGCAACGGTCACATTTCCACACTTTTCTTGTTACTTCGCCCACACTATCGGTGTACACCAAAAGTATAAAAAGCTTTTTGAATAGGTTAAAATACACCAGTAGTGTACACTAATAGTGTATGATAACCAATAACCGTGAAGAAAAAGGCAAGCAAATCGCCTCACGCCACGATCTCATTAGAATCTCTGATAACATGTATCACGTAAAATCACAAACGACAAAACGAGAATACAACGTTGTAAAGACAAACAATTCTTGGCAATGCGATTGCCCTGATCATATATTCAGACATGTAAAATGCAAACATGCTCTAGCTGTTGAATTTTCATTAAAGATGCGTGAAGAAGTAAGAGAAAAGAACAAAATAGTAATTCAGCCATTGACGATCTCAAACTGTCTATTTTGCAAATCTGATAACATACGCAAGTTTGGAATCAGAAAGAACAAGTCAGGTGACATTCAAAGACTGATTTGTAGGAACTGTAACAAGACATTCAGCACTAATCTAGGCTTTGCAAAGATGCGACATAAGCCACAAGTAATTACCTATTCAATGCAACAGTTTTTCGCAGGTGAATCTCTAAGAGATATTCAACAATTCCTAAAATTGCAAGGCATAACCATTGGTCACAAGGCAATCTACATGTGGATTCTAAAATATACTAGAATCATGCAGAGATACCTAAACAAGATTACCCCACAAGTAGGCGATACTTGGCGAGCAGATGAAGTCTTTGTCAAGATTCGTGGAGAAATGAAGTATGTCTTTTCACTAATGGATGACGAAACAAGATTCTGGATTGCTCAGGAAGTTGCAGATTCCAAAGACAGACATGATGCTAGTGGACTATTGAGAATGGGTAAGGAAATAACAGAAAGAAAGCCAAAGGTGTTCATCACTGACGGTTTGCAATCATATCATGATGCTTATCAAAAGGAATTATGGGAGATTAACATACAGACAAGACCGATTCATATTAGACACATTCACTTGAAAGGCGATATGAATAACAACAAGATGGAGAGGTTAAATGGTGAATTTCGTGATCGTGAGAAGGTTGTACGTGGTATCAAGACAAAGGACTCGGTCTTGATTCATGGGTATCAAATGTACCATAATTACTTTAGACCACATATGGGATTGGAAGGCAAAACACCCTCAGAAGCTTGCGGTATCAAAATCGAAGGTGATAATAAATGGTTGACTTTGATTCAAAACGCAAGCAAAAAGCAATAGAGGTCTTGGAGGTTGCTTACAAGATTACAGTAATGATAACATCAATAGTTCGTTTTGTATATTAATTATAATGCGACTTAATATCAAGTAATACCTAACTTGATCTAGTTGAAGTCCATACTTGCATTATCATCAATGTTGATTTTATTGGTGAATATTTCAATATCATATGAACAACAAGAAACAGAATCTCCACTAAAGCAATTTCAATCTGGAACATTAATTGGGAGTATAAAGTGTAGTGACAGTCTTCAACTAATGGCTAAAAGAGAAAATGGTTATCCCGCATGTGTAAGTAGTTCAACTTTTACAAGGCTTGTTACACGTTCTTGGGGCTATGATCCAATAAACGTGTGGACAGTAAATGGGCTTAATGATACATATCATATGAAAAATTTAATTCATTTCAAAATTATGTTTAAAGATAGAACTAATTGTATGCCTGTTCCTACAGTGATAGTTAGGAATGAGAATGGTACAACCTTTTTCTATGCTATGCCTCCTACCGAAATGTGTTCAAACCAACCACCACTTTATTTCGAAAGTGAATTTCCTTACAGTTTTGGATTAAACAAAACTGGAACGTATTCTGTTTCTATAATTCACGGTAGTATGGAAATGCAGAAGAAAATCACGATAGTACAATAATTCATCAACCGAAGGAAACAACAAGAAAAATCAACAAAAACAACCTATAAGGAAACAGTTCCTGTTTGAGTACACTGGCAAGTTAGAGGGTCAAATCATTGACCAAATCAAGTTGTAAAGAAACGGTTGGTTTTCTGACCCCAAAAAGTGGTTGTAAAGTTACGGTTGATTTAATTTTGTGTTTACCTTCGAGTCTAGTTAAATACCGAGTCGTTTTTTAACTTTAGATTTTAATTCCAAGTATTCACTTCTTGTTAACTGCCTAATGCTTATGTGACCATACATTTCTTTACACACATCAAGCATTACTTTGTCAAACTTGTTTCCAAATCTTTGTTTCCATGCATCCTCATCATTATCGTTTCTTCCATCGTTAAATTCTTCTTTTCTCTTTGGAATTGTCCAAGAACTCTTAGGACTTTGATAAAGTCTAAAAGTTTTAGTGCAATTATCACATTTGTATTGACTTACAGTAACGGTTTTTAGATAATCCCAAGTTCTTATTGGTTTTTGTGTCTGCTTCCAGTTACAAATAGGACAGTATACTGATTTCAATTCAAAATTTCTCTCAAATCTTTTTGTGCCTCTAGTAATAGGCTTTCAGATTCAACTCGTTTTCTTTCAGCATTTTTTACTTTTCTTCCAATCTCTTTAGGTGTTTCATCATCAGGATTTATTGGAACGGGAATCTGAATGCTCTTTATGAAAGCGGGCGTGATCTCATCAACCATAGAACCTGTTATTGCACTCGCAAATATCGGCTTGTATATTTCGCTATTTAATACAGTAAATAGATAACCGCCATCAATTTTATCTTCATCAGGTATGATTCTGATAACATGTTCGGATACTGCTACATTATCAAAACTTTCATCAGCATAAACAATAACTCCTGATGTACCTGATCGTGTAACAAGTGTCCATCCCTGCTTTACTAAATAACTATCCAAATTCTTTGTTTTTGTTGACAGGTATTTTACTCCAACTTTTGTAAACCTTGTGACATTTGCACCTGAAAGGAACGTAACTCCGTTATTCTTATCAACATAAGTTCGTTTGAAGCGTGCAGGATAAGAGACATCTTTGGTTAGATTTTTGACAGGTTCTAGTTTCCATCCCTTGGGAACTGATGATGCAATTTGTTCCATTGCAGAACGGGCAACAGGACTATAGTATGATGCGTCAAGTCTATCTGATGATTTTATGTCATTAATACTGACTGTGAAAGATCTTTCAGTATCTTCAAAGTCTATACCATTAATGAATTTTCTATAATCTGCTTCAATTTCATAAGTATCAATATCTATTATGAAATCTCC
>JBARDK010000156.1:0-2302 GCA_049795075.1 Nitrosotalea sp.
ATGGTAGATATGAACAGAGGAAAACAACTTGAACAATTATACAATGACTCAAAAACAGTCGCTACGTTTGTAGGTAACACTCAGGGGTATGACATTTCACTTTACCCATATACAAGCCTCAAGGTAAACTATGAAGAAAACCCAATCGAGATCAAGGAAAAGTGAGATTTATCTCAAGTGAGCAATCTAATCTGTAAATATGGAAAAAGCACTAGCTCCAGATTTTTTCCTTGAAGGTCCATTTCTTGTTGAGTATAAAGTTACCAATCGATGCAATTGCAACAGATATGAATAAAGCTAGCGCGTAGCTCACATGTTCTGTTTCTACCATGAGGTATACCATTCCAAGTTGGAATGCAGCGCCGATTCCACTAAATACCAAAAATGAACCATACTGCAAAAGAGTCCTCTTTAGGTTCGTGTCTCTGTCTTCAAACGTCCAGATCTTATTTAGAATAAAGTTTGATGTCATTGAAAACGTGATTCCAATCATAGTTGCGTAAATGTACCAAAGATTGGATAGAACTGCACCAAAAAGGAATGAGACAAGATAGTTTACAAGTAATCCAGTAGCTCCAACGGTATAGAATCGTCCTGCCTTTGATAGAAAGTGAACAGAGGTTCTCCTCTCCCTTACCGACCTGCCATACCTGTATAGCCTCCACACAGATTTTGTATAATCCAAGATTACTGCTGCATCTAGTTTGCTTGTACCTTCTCTTCTGTCTATGAAATTGTAAGGTATCTCTCTGACCTTGGCTCCCTTTGCCTTGACAAGTATCTCCAAAAGTATCTTGTATCCTATTGCATCAAAATTGATATTTCTAACAATATGTCGACGAAATGCAAAAAATCCAGACATCGGGTCCTTTATTTTTATTCCAAGGCTTTGCTGTGCTATTTTCGTTGCACCCTTGCTAATCAATTTGCGCTTGAATGGCCATCCTGTGATGGAACCGCCTTTGACGTATCTTGATGCTACCACAATATCACAATCAGATTTTTTCATCTCCTCTATCATCTTTATTATGGTCTCTGGGGGATGGGAGAAATCGCTATCCATTACCACAACCGACTCGCCACTTGATGTCCTGATGCCTGCAAGTATTGCTGAGCTAAGACCCTTCTCGTCTCTGCGATTTATTACCTTGATTTCACAACCGCCATTATCTCTTGACTTTCTTGCATATTCATCTGCTATTCTCCCCGTACCGTCTGGGGAATTGTCATCAACTACAATGATCTCGGCATTTGTTTCTTGAGGGAGGCACGATGAGACAATGTCTAGCATCCTTGTAATGTTCTGGGATTCGTTGTATGTTGGAATTATGACTGAAAGCGATCTTGAACGAGTGGAAAGTTCGGTTTTTGTTAACGACATGGTAATATTACTTCTGTACTCTTTCGAGTCTCATGCCTATTAAAATTTTGAGTTGAATGAATTACTTCCTGTATTTACCGTAACTGCATTTTCAACTATACCGTAACCTCGCAGCAAACCTCTTTGAAAAATCCTCTAATATGCAATAATATCAAAGGTAAAAATTGAAATTAGCATTAATTGAGTGCAAATGCAGTGAAGAACCAAAATGATGCCAATCCACTTGAATTCTGTGATCTTTGTTTTCGGCAGAACAAGCCAAATCTTTGTGAGACATACAAGAATACGTTTACGAAAATAAATTCAATACATTTCTCGCAGCAGACTAGACTAGATGGAATTCTCAATAAATTACAAGTGATGCCAAGAATGGTTGACAGACGTTGGACCTGTACAATGGATATCTCTACGCGAAAGGAGTTTCTTGACTCGCTGTGGGGAATTGGAGTCTCTGTTCATACATTAGATGATCATGCCAAGGTGCTGACTAGGTTATACAAGCCGGAAATAAGAAAATTGGGGGCTCTTGATAGTATCGAGCTTTCAGCTATGGACACATGGGAGGAATTTGATCCTAAAACCAGAACTTGGATTCAGGTAAAAGTTACTAACAAAAATGAAAAATCTACAGCCAAAGTCAATCTTGGAAACATCTTAAAGTGTACTGGTATTGAGGGGGCAAGCTATTATCGTATAAACAAGGATGGCAATGGTTCCATAGCACTTGTGCCAATGGAAAAACGAGCAGCGTACAACATAATGTGTACTGTGGCAGAACCAACCATATCTCATTGGAAATCAGATGATTTGGAAAAACATGTTTTCATTGAACTCAAAGAATTACGCAACATACCTGAAGAGATTTTTAGCTTTTTGAGTAGACTAGGCTCCAAAGATAAAAGAGTTCCTGGCACCTTGGTC
>JBARDK010000157.1:0-10405 GCA_049795075.1 Nitrosotalea sp.
GGAATTACATACATTGCTTTTGAGGGTTATGAGATAATTGTACAAGCAGGAGAAGAGGTGAAAAATCCAAAGAAAAATATCCCAAGAGCAATTTTTATTGCGTTGGGGGTGGTGACTACTCTCTACATAGTTTTCACTTTCTCATTTCTTGGAGGATTGAATAGCTCTGTTCTTGGAAAGGAAGTCTGGCAATACATTGGTGATTATCAAGATGTTGGAATTGCACAGGCAGCTCAACATCTTGTACCATATGGAACAATTGTGGTATTTGCAGGAGGAATGATATCAAGTGTGGCAGCTCTTAGTGCTACCACATTCTCATCAAGTAGAGTTTCATATGCAATGGGTAGACAATACAATCTTCCATACATTTTCAGTTCTATTCACCCCAAATATCATACACCTCAATTTGCAATAATTGCTTCAGGATTTATCATGTTGATAATGGCAACATGGCTCCCATTGGAACAAATTGCAATTGTCGCAGGTGTGATGTTTCTATTTCTCTTTACTCAGGTTAACTGGGCAGGAATTAATATTCGAAGACTCTACGGCCACAAGCTTGACTATGGATTTAAAATTCCTCTGTTTCCACTTATGCCAATAGTTGGCATAATTTGTAAGGCAGGACTTGCCATTTTCTTGCTGATATACGATCCGCTGAGCTGGGCAATTGCAATTGTGTGGATTCTCATAGGATTTTCAATCTATAAATTGTATATTTCAAAAAAAGAGATAGAGCATTATGCCCCTCTAGTTGCAAACATTGGTCCTCAACAGAGAAAAGACTATCGTATTATGGTTGTATTCAACAAAAAAACAGTCGAAAAACTTGTAACCATTGCTTCATCTATTGCAAAGGAAAAAGATGGCGAAATCTCACTTCTAAATGTGGCAACCATACCAATTCAGATCCCTCTTTCTATGGCACATGGATTTGCTGAGCCCGTCATGAAATCCTTTGACGACTTGAAGAAGAAACCTGGTTTCTCAGAGTATCGATATCTGGTTAGACTATCACATGACACAACCGAAGCAATTCTTGCTACTGCGGAAGAACAGGGAATAAATCTACTTGTAATGGATTTCTACGATCTTCGTAATAATAGAAAATTACTCACTCTTACAACCTGTGATATTGTAGGAGTAAGTATAAAGAAAGACTTTGAAAAAGAACTTTCTCATATAGTGGTAGCATACGATAAAGGAAGACACTCTGATCTTGGTCTTGAAATTGCCACATCATTTTCCAATTCTATGAACAGCAAGATCCGCATTGTAAGAGGTGTAGTGGAATCTCCTGAAGAGGAACGTGATATCCTGGGCAGAATCAACGAAAAAATGTTCGATCTTGATCTGAAAAAAGTTCCTGTTGAAAGAATCTATCCTGCAAGTATGGATATTACTAAGGATCTATTGCAAAATCTAAATCAAGAGCCTGAAATAGTGATTGTTGGAGCTGGAAATCAACCAGAACAGGCATTTAGCCCAAAGACAATGGAGATTGTTGAAAAATCAAGGTATAGTGTCTTTGTAGTGCGCGACTCTAGATTCTCAGAGATACGTGCAAGATACTTTTGGCATGTAATTGCTCCACGACTTAGGGAAAACAGATTCATCTACAAGTTGTATCGTGTTGTGTATAGTCTTATAAAATCAAGAAAAGAGACAACCTCTCATGAGGACTATTTTGCACCTAAAATGTAGGGCATTGCCAATGTTAAAATAGAATCTCTCTTAATCTTAGATATAGTGCGAGCCGGTGAATGAGGCACTGCTACGGCAGAGGAAACTCCTCCCTCCATGCAGCAAATGTGATCCGGAGACGGATAGCCAGAGATGGTTGGCAACAGAACAGAAAATTATCCTATCTGGGGCACTGTGATGGTTATGCCTGAGATTCCCAGCAAGGAATGAAAAAGCTGTCCCGCATGGAGCAAGGCCAAATCAAACTATAAGCGCTGCACTTTGTTTAGGTAGGCCGCATAGCGAAATCTCGTAAAACAGAAGGAGGGTTACAGCTGGCACGCACTTTATTTTTTTTAAATGATAAAATGTGAATATTGTTTAAAGTTCTTTAGATAGCTGATCTCTTTGGCTTGTCATCTGGATTGCTTGGTTGATTGCTAGTGCTCGTTACATCGCTAGGTGCGCCATCAAACTTGTCCACCCAATGATGTCTTTCTTCGTATTGTACGGGTCCCCATGATTCCTGCTCTGGTTTTCTATTCTTTTCCTGTTTCATCATCCTGTTGCTCCACCAGAATATTCCTACAGCTATTACTCCAGCAAAACCTGCCATTCCGTATACCATCATTGTTGACGTTCCAAATGCTGTGGTATTTGAAATTCCAGCAGCTGCCTGGGCAGTTGTTGCAAAAGTCCATCCTCCTTGAACTTGGTTTGGATTTGCATGACCTTCTACGTTAATGGTTCCTGCATCTGCTTGCTCTTTTGTTGAGATGTGATACTTGACACCATCAGAACCTGTGAAATCCTCGTCAATATTGTTTACCTTCAATGTTCCTGTGAAAGCATTGCTAACTCCTGAGGAAAATGTAGTAACTGCTACCTTTTGTCCTTGGTATCCATATCCAGCTGTCTCGGATAAAGTATATGCCGGATCGAAAAGACTATCCCATTTATCAAGTGGCTGTTGGCTGAAGAGTCCTGTTGCATCCATCAAGTTTGGCTGCTGGAATACACCGTAGGCATCAGTACCTTTGAGTGCGTTGTAAAGGTCTGGCAGTTGACTTTGGATGGAGTTTATTGGATAGTTGATTTCTATGGGTCCATATTGACTGGTGGTTATAGTGACGGGGACATTGGCATTGAATGCCATCCAAGATGCATCAAATGTTTCGGGTATGTCGCCGCTAGCTTGGTTCAAGACATAGCCTGTCACGGTAGGTGTGAGTACAACTTTGTAATCAAAAGAAGCATGATCAGAATACCCGTTTATGGCTAATTGATAGTTGACTAGCAAATTAGTCAAAATGGCAGAGCTGTGCTCGTTTGAAGCAATATCTGTGTTAATTTGGTCCATAAACGTTTTGATGGCAGGATCGTTGGTTGAGTTATCCGTAAGTGTAACCGTCATGTTTTTGCCCTGAAGTATACTCTGTAGCTTACTGCCTGCAGGGTAATCTATGTAGAAACTCTTTTCAAAGTCATAAGTAGGATTAACGGGGTTACCTGCAATAGGTAAAGTAGCACTAAAGTTAACTGTTGCAAAACTTGGAGAGATTGCGCCAAAAAGTAATAAACCTGTTATCACTGGGACAACTAAAAGTCTCCTAGTCACGTTCCCAGTGATCTCCAAGTCAGTAATAAATCTTAGCATTAATTTTTTCCAATAATTATCTTTGAATTTTTATTGGCAAGAGTAATATGGTATTGACATCTCTTAGTATCTTCATAGGGATACTGAAAAAATGATAACGATTCTTGCGGGGGGAACTGGTTCTGTAAAACTTGTACGAGGAATAGCCTCACAAACGCGTGATCTCTCTGTAATCTCTAATGTTGGTGATAATTACTGGTTGTATGGTCTTTACATTTGTCCTGATATAGATACAATGCTTTATGGGCTTGGAGATATTCTTGATACTGAAAAAGGATGGGGAATAAAGAAAGACACGTTTGGATTTTTGCGTCAGATGGAAATGCTTGGGGAGGAAACTTGGTTCAAAATAGGAGATAGAGATGCAGCTATACACCTCCTAAGAACCAACATGCTCAAGAACGGGAAGAATCTATCTGATATTACTGAATGGATGTGTCAAAAATTTGCTGTTGACACAAAGATAATTCCAGTGACAGACAATAGCGTTGAAACTAGGATTGTGACAAACAAGGGGGAACTTCACCTACAAGAATTCTGGGTAAAATACAAAGGTCAAGACAAGGTGGAGGGAATAAAATATCTGGGTGCAGATAAGGCACGAGCAAATCCAGCTGCAGTAAACGCTATTCATGATTCAAAGCTGGTGATAATTGCTCCCGGTAATCCATTAACTAGTATCGGTCCTATACTTTCCATTAAGGGAATAAGAAAAGAATTAGCAAAGTCAAAGAAAAAGGTTGTAGTGGTAAGCCCACTCGTAGGAAATACAGCAATAAGTGGACCTGCTGCAAAGTACATGGAAGCGGCAGGAATAGAAGTTTCTGTGTATGGCCTTGCCAAGATGTATTCAGAGGTAGCATCACACATGATAATAGACTCTACTGATAGACTTCACATAAGAAAGATTGAGAATTTGGACATGAAAGTGTATGAAACAAAGATAAAGATGAAGGAAAAGAAAGACGAAGAAGCTCTTGCATCTTTCATTCTAAAACAAATGCATGTCGTATAAGATACGCATAGGCGCGATAGTGCCTGTAAAGACATTTTCAAGAGCAAAGACGCGTCTTAGTATGTCTTCTGAAAAGACAGAAAAAATCTGCAGAATAATGTTAGAGTCTGTGCTAGGCACACTTTTGCAATCTGAAATTATTGAAAGGATTGTTATTGTAAGTAAGGATGAAACTGCGCTTGGAATTGGAAAAAAATTTGATGCGGTACAAATCTACGATCACGAAGAGCTTGGAGTTAATAATGCCGTAAAGCTTGCAGATGATTATTTGTTAAGGGAAGGCTTTGATTCTACCATGGTTTTTCCTCAAGACATACCACTAATTCAAGTAGAGGATATTGACGCATTATTGAATTTTAGGATTAAAAATAGATGTGTACTTGTGGTACCATCGAGGAAATTCGATGGAACTAACGCATTGTTTAGGATGCCGCTTGATGTTATGGAAACTCATTATGATGAGGACAGTTACAAAATACATCTAGATACTGCAGAGAAAAGAAACGCCACCTCATCTCTTGTACTTATTAGAAGAATCATGTTAGATGTAGATGACCAATCTGATCTGAATTTAATAATGAGTTATAATCTGCCAGTATCAAAGTCTCTTAGCAATGCTATAACTTGATAATTTTTTATCCGTTTAGAATTTCATGTTTCAGAGTTGGTTGATTGCAGTTGATTCTTGTTTAGATTTTACGTAGTTGAGAATCTTGATGGATATGGCTATCGCGCCCGTGACTATTAGTAATTGTTCAAGTGTATTGGAAAAGGGATTTACAGTTTCATCCGAAATGGGAACTTGACCTATGGCTGATATGAAAAATAGGTACGAGTAAATGAAATAGTTTGTACTCCAGTGAATAAGAATGGCAGGACCAAGTCCATATCTTACATAGACCCATCCGATTATTATTCCAGCTATTGCAGCTTGAGTAAATTTTCCTGGACTCCAGGGAGTGCCAGAAATTATGTGGGCTGCACCAAAAAATATTCCAACGGTGATTATTAATGCCATGACTTTCCTGTAATTTGTGATGTGAAGGTATGCAGCTGGTCTCCATAACGATTTAAAGAAAAGTTTCCATGATGCTTGGTGTGAGAAGATGAGGAATAGAGGAACTCCTATCAGCAATACTCTAAAACCAGATTCTTCTGTCAAAGGCGCAATCGTAATCTGGAAAAATTGAATCAAGTTATTTTGAGACTGTGGCGATTCTATCTTTACTCCAAAACCTTCTTGAACAAAATCTATTGCAACTGAAAATAAGATCAGTATTGTAAACCATGCTATCATGTTTGTAAGTCCGTTGTCTTTTAGACCTCGCCAACCTTCTGCCATGACGCTAGATAATGTGTTTGTCAAACTGCCACGAGGACCAACAAATGAAATAGAAAATAGTATTAAGTAAATTGACCATGCTATGATGAAAGCATCTCCGAGTTGAAACGAAATTGGTAACTTGTAGCTAATTCCGCCTATGAACAAATTAAATCCGTCTGTTGGATACTGGAAGTTTATGTCATTTCCTATGTTTGAGTTAAAGACAATATAGGCTCCTATGGGAAATGATAAGATCATTATTCCAAAAATCACAGATATAAATGCAGAATAAGGAATGGAAAGAACCCTGCTTATCTTATCTATGTGTAGCAAGTTGAATTCAATGAACTTCTATGCTAGATTCTAGAAACCCAAGTTTTACTAATGTCCCTTTTATTGTATCGCGATGATCTCCTTGGAGGAAAATATATCCATCTTTAACTGTTCCACCGCAAGCATACCTTGCCTTTAACTCTCTAACAACCTTTCCAAGATCATTCATCTTTGGATTGACCCCTTCAATCATAGTACCTTTCTTTCTAAAACGTCGCTCTTCAATTCTAACCACGATTTGGGTTTGATCTTTTTCGAGTTCACCGCAGGCACATAAATCGTTGGGAAGTCCGCAAGTATTGCAGATTACCGCCATTCAAAACAAAAAACTGGAATCCTACTATTAAGCCTTGTTCATATGTATCTTTTTTATGTGGATTTGATTGATTCAAGATGTGTCAAAAGAGCTTACAAAAAAAGCTGTAGAGATGCTCCTGAAGGGGGCTACACTGGTAAGCGATCCATGTCCATATTGTAAAGGTGTAAGAATCATAAAGGAAGGTAACGCGTTTTGTGTAAACTGTGGTAGGGAAGGAAAAGACAGGAACATTTTACGAGAAGAAAAACAGAAAGATGAGATGAAGGAATCTTCCGTACTTGACAAACTTGATCAAAAGCTAAAAGATCTAACGAATGAACTACAACAGGAAAAGGATCATACAAAGCAGCAACAAATCCTCAAGTCGATCAACGATATAATTGCGATTAAGGAGAGGCTCAAGAAGATCTAGTCACAAAAGTATTTATTTAAACAAGGGTGGCATATAGTGACATGAGCAGCAAGAAGTCAGCACCACTACCAGCATCAAGCGCGGGTCTTCTAAGATTCTTTGAGGATGAAACTAAGGGATACAAGTTGAAACCAGAGGTTGTGGTAGCCATTCCAAGTGCACTCATTGCCATGTCGTGGATTTTGAAAATATTCTTCTCACCATGACCGCAAATTCTGATAATGTATCCCGTATACACAAGCGGTATACACTTACAACATTTACTCCTACCTCACCATATGTTTCACTTGCAATTTCGATTGTTATTGCATGCGTGATAGTTTTTTTATCGGATCTTTATTACTTCAAGTCAAGTGATAAACTTGTCTTTAGCATGCTGCTAATTATCGCAGCATTAGTTGTAACTCAATTCATCGATTCTAAGTTGCTGAAAACCAATTATTCTAAATCTTTACACATGTCTGCTTTTGGAAATCTTCTTTGGCTTGTCACAATAATTGGTGGTTTACTCTCTGTTTACGTTTTTTCAAAACCGCACTTATCACAAGTTTACATAGCTGAGGGCATGCTTCTCTTTGCAAGTTTCAGAATAGGGTTATTCACATCAGTAATTGGAGCCAAAGTCAAGAATGCTTTGGCAATATGTCTGATACAACCACTTGCAATGTTTCTGGCATTTGTCCCACCTGAACAATGGATCCTAATACTTTCTGATCCTAGGGGCATTGCTTTTGGCTTGGTTTTCATTTTCCTTGGTACTGCATGGACAATACTTACCGACAGAGCTACAGGAAAGGTTGCAAACGCTCACAAGTTTCTGCAGGCATACATTGCAGCAGCCACAAAAAATGATGCAGCAGATATGGAAACAATGATGGAGGCACGCTCCCAACCTTCAAAGGTTTCGACATTTCAAATTTTATTTAAAACAAAAAATAATGAATGTAGACTTGTTTTACCTGATGTTCATCCAGGACCATTTCATCCAATAGGTGGAAGCAATATCACTTATCTCATTTACAAGAATCTTAATTCATCCGCAATGGTCATGCACAGCGTATCGAATCATTCTCTCAATCTTCCTTCTAAATCTCAAGTTGAACAATACCTTGCTAGTCTACAAAAGAGCTCAACTATACAACAAGGATTTAGCTGTACAAAGCCAGTAACAGTTCAGGTAAACAAAGCCAGATCAGTGGGATTATTGTTTGATAAGACGGCAGTTCTAATCCTGTCCCTTTCCCCACATGGAATGGAAGATGTTCCAACATATGTAAAAACGGAGCTTGAACAATATGGAAAAAATCGAGGCTTTGAACGAGTATTGATTGTTGATAGCCACAATGCGATGGGTGAAGAAATATCAAAATTAGATGCAGATGATCTTCTAAAAGCATCCAAGTCCAACTTGGATACTCTAATAACAAAAGAAGCAATGCCAATGGAGATTGGATTTGCAAATGCAGAAAACCTCAAAATTGAAACCGATGATCTTGGCCCGGCAAAGGTGGCTATCATGTGTATGAAAATAGGCGATGAAAAATTCTTCTTGGGTTGGGCAGATGCTAACAACATGCAGAATGGTTTAAGAGAAGAAATTGCAAATCATTTCTCGAAAAACGGGTATAATCTACTTGAGATCTGCACTTCAGACACTCATTACAAGTCAAGAAACGCTAGGAACAAACACGGATATTTCGAGTTTGGGAGCTTGTCAAAATCTGATGACGCAGCATCATGGTTTTTGCAGCTTGCTAAAAAAACTGAGCAAAACATTTCCTCTTCATCGTTTGAATTACTTGAACAAGAAACAACTGTAAAAGTTATGGGTGACAAGCAGTTCGAAGATTATTCGAAGTCTCTAGACAGGGCAATGCGTATAACGCAAGGATTTCTTGTTGTAACAACTGCATTTTTCTTTTATACTATGATTTAGGAAAGAAATTCCTCTAGATTACCATAGAATTCATCACAGAATGCATCTAGTTGATAGATAGGTATTACGGGGATTCTTTCAATAAATCTTGTTTCATGCTGGTATAATGTAACTATGGCTGGTACTGCAGCTTGTATTTTTTCCTTTGACAAAAAGTGTTTGGTGCGCTCAACTTGCTTTTTTACTGCCTTCTCAAGAGCAGACTGACTCATTCTGTTCCAATGTTTACAGTCTATTAAAATTGCAATTCCTGACTTTATGCCTATGACATCGATTTGCATTCTAGGGTTTGTCAACATGACATTACGTACGGTCTCAAAATCTCTCTTCTCAAGTATCTCGGCAGTAAGGGATTCGAAATCTTGCCATTCAAGTAATCTGGAAATTTCATCAATTGGAGCACCCATGCTAATTGCCAAAATGCCTGTCTTCAGCCTGTCATTTTCTTCAAAATGTATGATGTTATTCTCATGTGTTCCTATTCCATTCTGCATAAAGTTATCTAATATCTCAACTGCCATCTTTTCACTAGTCTTAGTAGCCATTGCAAAATCCTTTACTGATATTCCTCCAGGTATTATTCCCTTAATTCCCTTGACAAGTGTCTGTATATTCAATAGAATCCATTCATCTCTTATTTTTGAAATATTATTCACTACAAATAAAGATCAGGGTATAACAATGAATACATTCAAAAATTTTTTGTTCTGTGTTATTTGTTTTCTAAAATAAATAGGCGATGGTTATATACAGTCAAATCAAAGCAAATCATGAAATTAATGCTAGTTGTTATACTAGCACTCTTTATTCTAGGATCAAAGGTTTCATTTGGTGAAAAAGGAACTTATGTCGACAAAGTAGAGTTCATACAATATTCTGACTCAAACACTGCAATAGAGGAAATAAAAAATGGTAACTTGGATATTTACTATTCATCCATACCATCAGATAGAATAGATCCACAACTAAGACAGGATCTAAACGTATTCCAATCTACGGGAACCGAGTATAGCCTTCTTGTAAATCCAGCTCCATCTGAAAAATTCAATCCATTTTCAATAAGAGAAGTTCGTTATGCGTTAAATTACCTAGTGGACAGAAACATGATCGTAGATGAAATACTAAATGGTTATGGCTCACAGATGATATCTGCATACAAGCCATATGATCCAGATTATCTTTTAATTCTGGGCAAACTTCAATCATTTAACTTTCGATACAATCCATCACTTGCAGACCAGATGATTTCAGATGCACTTACAAAAGCGGGAGCACAAAAAGTAGATGGAAAGTGGTATTATGATTCAAAACCCATTGAGATTACTATTTTTATCAGAAATGATGACCAAGTAAGAAAGTCTATCGGAGAAATCCTCTCATCACAACTGCAAAAGATTGGATTTGTAGTAAAGTCTGATTATGGAGATCTCTCAAAGGCATTCTCAGTTGTATATGGGTCAAATCCAGCAGACATGGACTGGAACATATACACTGAAGCATACACTGTTGGCGGATTTGTACGGTATGATTCTGTAATTGTCGCTCAAATGTATTCACCTTGGTTTTCAAACATGCCAGGATTTAATAATCCAGAATATTGGAATTATGAAAACAATTCTTTGGATTCTGTATCACAAGCAATCTTTGTAGGAAATTTCACCTCTTCTGCAACTCGAGCTGAATTGATAAATGATGGAGTTGTTGACGGCATACAAGAGTCAGT
>JBARDK010000158.1:0-7145 GCA_049795075.1 Nitrosotalea sp.
TATGAATCTCCATTATTTGAAGGAGTTCAGAACCCATTTAGGGCCACAAGATATCATTCACTTGTAGGAGATAAAACAATAGTTCCAGACGATCTTAAAGTTACTGCAGTTGCACAAGACGACAAGGAGATAATGGCAATAAGTCACAAGAAATATCTCATTGAAGGCGTTCAATTCCATCCAGAATCCATTATGACAGGAGAAGGCAAGAAGATTCTAGGTAATTTCATAAAGTTGATTAAAAAATGATTTCAGAAATAATAACAAAGCTTTCAGATAACAAAGATCTCAGCTATAACGAAATGCACGATATCATGAGTGAGATACTTGGCGGTAAGACTGCGGTTCAAGATACCGCAAATTTTCTCAAGAATCTTACTGCGAAAGGAGAGTCTAATGATGAGCTTTTAGCAATGCTTGACATGATGCAAGAGCATGCAGTACACATAGAACCAAAATGCAGTGGAAGAATAATCGATGTGTGTGGCACTGGTGGGGACAAAATGAGCACATTTAATGTCTCAACAACTGCCTCATTTGTCATTGCTGCAGGCGGTGGGAATGTAGCAAAACACGGAAACAGATCGACTTCGGGCATAAGCGGCAGTGCTGATATATTCGAATATTTTGGATATGACCTGAACATGGAACCAAACAAGATCAAAGACATAATTGAAAAATTCAATATTGGATTTATGTTTGCTCAGAAATTTCACCCAGCTATGAAAAATGTTGCAGAAGCAAGAAAACTGTTAGGAACAAGAACTGCTTTTAATTTACTTGGCCCCTTGAGCAATCCCGCACAAGTCAAAAATCAGCTAGTAGGAGTATTTTCACCTGTATACTTGCAACGAATCATAACACTACTACAGTCTCGTGGTGCAGAGAATGTAATGACTGTAATTTCTAACGATGGATTAGATGAATTATCTACCACTTCAAAAAATTACATTTATCATTTAAAAAATGGCGAAATTTATAATTTCGTACTAGAACCTTCCGAGATTGGACTGACAAAAGCTAACCTCGACGATATTCAGATATCAACTAAAGACGAAGCAATCAGATCATTTGTTTCAGTTCTAAACGGTACTGGAAAAAAATCAATGATAGATATCACAGCATTGTATGCAGCAGCTGGATTTATTGTAGGAGGAATCTCGGATGAATTTGACGAAGCGTTAGAAATTGCATTTGATGTAATACATAGTGGAAAATCATTTGACCTTTTTAGAAATTTTATCAAATATTGTGGAGACATTAGTAAATTGGAGGAGTTTGAGAATAATTGAAAGACATGCTAGAGAAACTTGCAGAAAATTCACAGAAATCAATCAATGAAGGAGTTTACGACATAGAATACCAACTGACAAAATCTGATAAAAATATCATAGATGAGATTAGAAAAAATATCCATGCGTCACTTATAACCGAAGTGAAATTTTCATCACCGTCTCTTGGCAACATACGATCGATTTCAGATCCTGTAACAATTGCAAAAACAATGATAGATGGAGGCTCCGTAGGACTCTCTGTTTTAACTCAGCCTCATCTCTTTCATGGATCACCTCAATATTTTGCAGAAATCCGTAGACATGTTAAGGTACCCCTATTGATGAAGGATATAGTTATAGACAAGATACAGATCGACGCTGCAGAGAGATTAGGCGCAGACATTGTTCTTTTAATTCAGTCAGTCTTTGACAAAAAATTTGCAAAAGAAATAGATGAGTTTGTAGATTATGCACACAAAAAGAATCTTCTTGTACTAATAGAATCTCACACAAAAAATGAATTTCTAGATTCCACTAAGACACATGCAGACTTGCTTGGAATAAACAATCGCAATCTAGACACATTGGAAATAGATCTAAAGACAACTGGAGCGATTCTCAAAGACCAGAAAAGGGACAACAGAATAATCATCTCTGAGAGCGGCATAGAAACAGCTCAAGATATCAGATTTCTTAGCCAACATGGCGCCAATGCCTTCCTTGTGGGCAGTAGTATTATGAAGAGTAAAGATATCAAGGGATTAGTTTCAAGTTTGGTGTTAGCAATATGAAATTGGAGTACCCAAAAAATGGCAAGTTTGGAGAATTTGGTGGTCGATTCATACCTGAGACCCTAGTTCCAGCAGTAGAAGAATTAGAACAGGCATATCTGAAATTCAAAGACGACAAGGATTTCAAACAAGAATTAGACTACTATTTACGAGAATACGCTGGAAGACCTACTCCGCTTTACCTTGCTAAAAACCTCTCCGAATTTGTCGGAGGTGCTAAGATCTACTTAAAAAGAGAAGATCTACTACATGGTGGAGCCCACAAGATCAACAATACCTTAGGACAGGGACTTTTAGCAAAAAGAATGAAGAAGAAAAGAATCATTGCAGAGACGGGGGCAGGTCAACATGGCGTGGCAACTGCCATGGCATGTGCAACTCTTGGATTACAATCTAAAGTTTACATGGGATACAAAGATACACAGCGACAGAAATTGAATGTTTTCAGAATGAAGCTTTTGGGCTCAGCTGTACATCCAGTAAAAGAAGGAACCCAGACTCTCAAAGATGCCATCAATGAAGCAATACGAGACTGGATAACAAATGTAAAGACCACATACTATCTTTTAGGATCAGCTGTTGGGCCCCATCCGTATCCAGTAATGGTTAGAGATTTCCAAGCAGTCATAGGAAATGAAATACTATCACAGATGAAGGATCTCGAAAAGAAATCACCTGATTCCGTAGTGGCCTGCGTAGGTGGCGGATCAAATGCGATTGGAACATTTTATCCACTTATTGATGAAGATACTAGTATGTTCGGTGTAGAAGCTGGTGGAGATGGGATTAGAACAGACCGTCACTCTGCAACACTTGCAGCAGGATCGAAGGGAGTTCTTCATGGCATGCTAACCTACCTTCTTCAAGACAAGTATGGACAGATACAAGACACACACAGTATAGCTGCAGGATTAGATTATCCTGGAGTAGGACCCGAACATTCGTATCTAAAAGATTCAAAAAGAGTAACATACGGTGTCATAAATGATGACGATGCCATACATGCCTTCTTAATGCTTTCAAAACATGAAGGAATCATACCAGCCCTAGAATCATCCCATGCAGTGGCATATGCAATGAAATTAGCAAAAAAGATGTCAAAGAGTGAGACTATCGTAGTTACCTTGTCTGGACGCGGTGACAAGGATGTTGAAGTTGTGGAAAAATATTTGAGTGAAAATGTCAAGAATTCAAGATAAATTCTCAGAGCTTAAATCCAAGAATCAAAAAGTGTTCATAGCTTATGCCATGGCAGGTTATCCTAGTGACAAGGAAACAATATCTACAGTGAAAAGCTTGGTAAAAGGAGGAGCTGACATTATTGAACTTGGGTTGCCTTTCTCAGATCCTCTAGCAGATGGTCCTGTAATACAAAATGCAAGCTTTTACGCATTACAAAAGGGAATGAATCTTGACAGATTTGTAAATCTGGTAAAAAAGATTCGAAAGGAAACTAATGTACCGCTTGTCTTGATGACATATACTAATTTGGTGTACAGCCATGGATATGACAAGTTTATTTCAACTGTAAAAAAAGCTGGAATCGATGGGTTGATACTACCAGATATGTCCATTGAAGAATCCGATCATTATCTTGATGTTGTTCGAAAAAACAATATGGATGCCATTTTCCTCATATCTCCCAATACCTCAGAAGAGAGAATAAAGAGAATTTCAAGAATATCGTCTGGTTTTGTGTATTTGGTTTCAGTATACGGTACAACCGGAACACAGCAGCAATTTCAACAATATACACTAGATGCCATAAAAAATGCAAAGAAGACGCTAGACGGCAAAATACCTCTGGGGGTAGGTTTTGGGGTTAACAATGCAGAACAGGCAAAACTAATTTTACGAACAGGCGCGGATGCCATAATTGTAGCAAGCGCATTTTTGCGTTTAATTGAAAAAACCCCTAAGACAAAGATCCAATCAAAGATAACCATGTTTGCAAAAAGCCTGAAAAAAGCAACGATCTCAGAATAAGAAATAAAAATACCATCAATCCATCATAGATATGCAGTCAGAAACTAAGTACATTTTTGTAACAGGCGGAGTCATGTCAGGGCTTGGTAAAGGCGTTATTTCGTCATCCATAGCAAAACTCCTTCAACTTTCAAACCAGAAGGTTTCTTGTGTTAAGATCGATCCCTATCTGAATTACGATGCCGGAACCATGAATCCGATTGCTCATGGCGAGGTGTTTGTAACTGAGGATGGAGGCGAATGCGACATGGACATTGGCAATTATGAACGGTTCCTGAATCAAAGCATACCAAGAACACACAACATCACTACAGCCCAGATCTACTCAAGCGTAATAGAATCTGAGAGACGAGGTGAATACTTGGGGGCGTGTGTTCAGATAATACCTCATGTGACAGATGCCATCAAGGACAGGATCAGGTGCATTGCAAAGAGTGAGAACCTAGATGTTCTAGTGGTAGAATGTGGCGGAACCGTAGGTGACATTGAAAGTCTACCATTCCTAGAAGCACTAAGACAAATGAGGTTAGAGGAAGGATCTGATAATGTAGTTTTTGTTCATGTAACATTGGCACCATCTCTTGATGTAGTAGGAGAACAAAAGACAAAGCCTACCCAACATAGTGTTCAGGAACTAAGAAGAATTGGCATTCAACCCGACTTGATGGCAGTAAGATGTAGCAGGCCACTTGAAACTTCGGCAAAGAGAAAAATTTCATTATTTTCTAACGTTTCTGAAAAGGATGTATTCTCATGTCATGATGCAGAATCCATACTAATGATACCACAAATGTTGTATGACCAAGGAATTATTGATGTAATTTTCAAAAAATTTGGCAAGGTTGGACTTGTAAATACCTCAACTAATTGGGACAAATGGAATACCATAGTGAATTCATTTGTTAACGTAAAAGACCAAGTAAAGATAGCTATGGTTGGCAAGTATGTCAAGTTGGCTGATAGCTATGTCAGTGTAAATCATGCACTAAAACATGCAGGATCCAAGATTGGTAAGAATGTGGTAATAGACTGGATAGACTCTGAAGAGTTGAACAGTGATGTGGATAAGCTTTCACAATATCATGGAATTATTGTTCCAGGCGGATTTGGCGAACGCGGCGCCGAAGGGATAATCAGAACGGCAAATTTTGCACGAGAGAAAAACATCCCATACCTTGGCATATGTTTTGGATTTCAACTGGCAGCTGTTGCATTTGGCCGTTACGTATGCGGTTTGCCAGGTGCAAATTCAACTGAGATTAATCCAAACACGCAAGATCCTGTAATAGATCTTCTACCAGAACAAAAATTTATTGAAAACAAGGGTGGTTCTCTTAGACTAGGAGCAAACGAAATTAAAGTAGAAAATAGCACTCTTGGGTTCAACATTTACAAATCAAATACCATCTTTAAGAGACACAGGCATAGATACGAATTTAATCAAAAATATCTAGAGTTATTCAATACAAAAGGGCTGCAATTCTCAGGATATAGCGATAGCAAAAAACGTATGGAGATTCTTGAGATACCAAATCACAAATTCTACCTAGGAGTACAATTCCATCCAGAATTTAGCAGTAGGCCTGGATATCCAGAAGAATCTTTTGAGGCGTTCATACAAGCAGCCTCTAATGCATAATCATTTCGGGATTTCATAGATTCGTTGTCTAGTATCTCGAAGTGAGACTCTTCTTTTTACGTAGCCCTTATCAAGCAAGTGTCTAAGTGCTAGTCTTACAGTCCTATCTGGAAGTAGAGTCTTTGCTACTAGTTCCTTTTGGGTGAGAGATCCTTCATACTCTAACGTTTTAAGTAGTAACTTTGAACTTGGCGGCATGTTTAAGAGTTCATCTGCAAGTTGTACTTTTTTTGCCAAAGCAGAAACTGTGGTTGAGTCCTTTTTCATGCGAATAACATTAGCTGATTGTGAAAAATTAGTACATTCTACAGTCTTATCAACTTTGAATCTATCTTTTCCATCCATTACAACCTCGCATCTCAGACTAGATGATATATCATCAATCTCTATGAAACTATCTTCTGGCACTATCAATGGGCGTCTTGTTATATCAAGAGAGTTTACTGAGACTACACAGAACACTTTAGAACCTTGGTATACTGCAGGCCCGCCGGCAGACATGGAATATGCAGATGAGCCAATAGGAGTAGACACAATTAAACCATCACTGTTATCATGCCAGAATTCCTCTCCATTTACACGCAAAACATGTTCCATCAAAGTTGCACTTTTTGAAGAAAAAATTGCTACGTCATTTAGTGCAGGGTAGACACTTTTGCCATCAATTTTAACTCCCACTCTAGTCAGGCGCTCTATCGTAAAATCGCCTTTTTTTATCCTAGTGAGATAAATTGGAAATTCTTTAAGATCAGTCTGAGCCAGATAACCACTTGATTCAAACTCATTAATTCCTAAGACAGGTATTGTGCTATTGATAAAACGGTGAAAGTACGATCTTACTCCACGGTCTCCTCCAGTTACAATCACATAATCAATCTCTTTTCCAGAGGTTTTGTTAGTAAGAATACTTGATTCAATTCCATGACTTTCAAGTGATTGTTTTATTGACTTTACAGTCTGGTCTTGATCTTGACTGTAAATGGCCACTTTCATATCAGAGACTGAACCCTTGCACAATAAAAGCCTAAACTTGTGAGAACTTTACTAGGTTATACAGATACGCCGCACTTTGTTGTATACTACCTGGATTTGGTATTTTTGATATGCCAGTAGCTTTTGTCTCTAACGCTGCCTGAGCTGCTCCAACTGCAAAACAAATAGCCCATAGAGAATCTTTTTCTTTCAAATATGAACATGCAAATGCGGCACAGAATATGTCTCCCACACCAGTTGTGTCTCCGATCTCCATATTTGGAATGCGTAAATTATACAACCTGTCTTTAACTAGCATTGTTATGTCTTGTTTGTTGGTGTAAAGAACATGTTTCACTCCTTTCTTTTGTAATGCAAGCATTGCTTCCTTTTCTCGCAAACCCGTAAGATAGAAAGCTTCGTCGGGATCTGTCTTAATTGCTGTTATTTTTGATATATCAAGAAGTGTTTTTTCAAGATATA
>JBARDK010000159.1:0-6862 GCA_049795075.1 Nitrosotalea sp.
CTACTATGCTGATAAATTCATGTTGCCGTACGGTGAAATTGATGTGTTCCAAAACAACTTGTGGCCTCTGAGTCATGGGTCCGTATGCCTTGGTAACATTACGAAGTTCAACTAGTTTTGATATCTCAACTTGTGCTGTCAATTAATCTCATCAATCCAACTTGTACTTTGTAAATGTTATTTTGTAAAGGCGTCTCCACACTAGTCTGTTCGTTCCTACTACTACGCAGACCATTACAACAATAATCAAAGTAAGCAAAGTGACACTACCAAGATCGTAAGCGGATTTATTCATCAATGCTCCGATGCCTTGCACGGATAAGGTCTGTTTGTTAAATGTAATGTATTCTGATAACACCAATGCATTCCATCCTCCACCCCATGCAGTTATGCTTCCAGTAATAAATGCAGGAAGAATTGCAGGAAGGATAAATTTTCGGAGCTTTTGCAGTCCTGTAATACGATATGTCTTTGCTGCTTCAACCAAGTCTGATGGAATTGCCTTAACCCCACCTAGTATGTTAAAGAGCAGATACCACTGCATTCCAGTCATTGTAAGAATAATTGACGTGAGTTGCAGACCGCCAGGTAAATGCATGGTTCCTAGTACTATAATTGGAAAGAGTGCCGTTGCAGGAAGAGACGCAAGAACCTCCATTGTGAATATGGACGTACCAAAGGATTTTGGCTTGTCTGCTAGTTTTAGAGCTAGAGGAATAATCCATGCTATACTGATTAGATAAGCTGCTAGTAGTCGAAGTATTGAATCTCCTAATGCTGCAGGGATCTGACTTGCTACCGCTGCTATCTCTGGTTTTTTCAAGTCATTTGATATGCTATCTGGAAACGAGACTAGTCCTACAAGAAAAGCTTCACTTGTAATCGCAAACACACTCAAGATGATGACTATCGCTGCAATCAATATCGGTTTGCGGTGTCTTTGAACGAATTTTGGTTCCTCTGTAGCGTGTCTGACGGTTGCAATGATTGGTCTGAATCTGCTAGTAGTGATTGCCTGAGTTAGTCCTGCAGATCTGACAGGTAATATGGACAAGTGACTTCGCAACCATGTAATTCTCTGATCCTGAGCGCCGCCTTTGTGATGCTGATCTTCATCAGACGATACTGATTCATACCTGAATCTATTTGCATAGTGTCTTAGAGGGCGCCACAATATCAAATCGACTAAAAGAATTATCATGACAAGCACAGTAAGACCAATAATTGTTCCTTGATAGTCTCCTGTGTAAGTTGCTTCAGCTAGATAACTGCCAATACCGTGCATGTTAAACTGCTGTGACCCTATGGAGATCATTTCTGCAGCTACCAAGTAATACCATCCTGCAGACCATGATAAAATTCCGTTATAGGTCAGCTTTGGTATAGACGCTGGAATGTACAATGTCTTGAATTTTTTCCACCCTTTTAATCCAAATGAATCTGATGCCTCTTCCAAATCTGCAGGTATGGATGATACTGATTCATACACTGCAAAGGCAAGATTCCAAGATTGACTTGTAAAGATGAGAAATACTGCCGCCATCTCAACTCCCACCCAACTTTGATGGAATAAGGCAATAAAGAAGAATATGGCTGCAGGAAAGAATCCTAAAATTGGAACCGATTGTAAGATGTCTAAGATGGGCATCAGTATCTTTTCAGCTTTTTTGTTACGTGCTGCTGCAATACCGTATGTTATCGCAAATACGTACGATATGACAAGGGCGATCGTCATTCTTAACAAAGAATATGAAGAATAGAGAAGCACATGCGCAAAATCCCTCACAGACGCATTTAGAAAAATTATATCTAGTGTCATGTTCACGCTAGGGCGGAATGAACATGTTTATACATATTTTGATTCCTTTCTCATGGTGGTACGGAAAACAGCATGATCTAAAAGTTTTATGTAATACTTCTAAAGGACTCTTTTAGGACATGATTACAATATGCATCTTCATAGAATTGAGTTCATTTACATAGAAAACCATATTTTTTGGCAAGAAAAACAGTTCCAAGTCAAATCGTACACCCCATGTCTGGAACCAAATGATAAAAATAGGAACTCTTTTGAGGTTACAATATGAAAGTGCTAGTTGATGCAATGTATGATGGAATAGATACAAAACTAAAGGAATTTGGATATGACGCACTCAGTGTAAAAAAACTGGTTGCAGAAGGCAAGAAACTTGCTAGTGACTATTCGATGATAAAATATGCTGCAGAAAATGACATGATAATGGTCACAGAAGACACCGAAGTTGGTAAGGCATGCAAGGAAAACAACATTCCATGTGTTTTACTTGACAATGAAACAATATTCAAAATAATACTCGAAGAACTAAGCCATTTTAAGGATCGTTGACTGGTTACGTGACCTTTCTCTTTTTCCAGTATGCAATAATAGCAACTATTACAACTATTACAACAACAGCGTCAAAATAATCTGAATACTTTCTAATGCTATTCCATTCCTCGCCTAATTTTATACCAACGTATGTTAATGCGGTATTCCATATTATGGAGCCTACTAGAGTGAAAACTGCAAATTTCTTCAAATTCATCTTGGCAACCCCGGCAGGTAGGGAAACGTATGTCCTTATTGCTGGTAATAATCTACTGATAAAAGTTGATCTGTCGCCATATTTTTTAAAGTAAGACTCGGCAAGTTCAAGATGAGATTTTTTGAGCAAGACATATTTGCCATATTTTAAGACAAATCCTCTTCCAAGATATGCACCTACAAAATATGAAACTAGTGCTCCTACAAGATTTCCGATAGAGCCTGCAATGATGACAAGTATTACATTGAACTTTCCTGTTGAGACAAGATAGCCTGAAAACGGCATGATTACCTCACTTGGTATGGGGATGAGTGCACTTTCTGCAACCATGAGGAAGAAAATTCCTACATATCCAGAATTTGATATGGTTTGAATAATAAAATTCGTCAAATTACCAAGGATCTCTGCAGTAACCAACTTCTTCTATAGCCGTTTGAATAGTGAATTATACCTATCGAGAACTTACCACATACCACCAGTGGAAAACCCTTGTTCGTCAGATTTTCTTTGCGGCGCATGCTTATGGGCTTTTTTCATATGTCTGTCTAAACGTACCGGGTCATTGAATTCTAGACCACACTCTTTACATTTCGTTTCAGGCGTTTCTTTTTTTCGAAATAAAACCATATGCCAAGATAGTTAAAATGTGCTAATAATTCTTTTTCTCTAGTTTATGTGGAGCATGATGTATTTTTTGATCTTGGATGACAAATTTCTTAAAATCTATTGATGGGAGCATGCGCTTTACCTGTAGGGTATACATTGTGATAAAATGGCACCTGCGTAGAAATTACTCTACGCAGTGGGTACCAGACGAACTGGTATTATGATGACACTGTCCCCTACTACAAAATAAGGATTTGTTCTTTGTTATGCGACACACTTTAAAAGAATGTAATCAATTGTCTTGTTTTCAGAAACCTCTTTCATTTTTAGTAGTGATCTGAAGAGGATCTTCTCAACATATGGCGAGTACTGTTGTAATATCTTTGATCTCAGACTTTCTCTTTTCCTTATGTAATAGTCAGTAAGTGGCTCGTATACCTTTGAGCCTATGAAATCTGTAGAAATCACATCAAATCCCTCATCTGTAATGGTCTTTTTGATATTTTCAAGATCATAATGTTCAGATGACCACGTAAAAGACAGTATGCCAAGCTTGAAAACCTCGAGAGATTTTGCTGATTTTGCCAGTGTTGGTATGGCCAGCACCAGGATGCCTTTTTCCCTCAACACCCTCTTACTTTCTGATATGAATTCTGAAAATGGCTTGAAATGCTGCGCAGACTCTAAAGCAATTATTCTATCCATGGATTTGTTTGCAAACGGCAATTTTGTAGCAGTAGAATTAACAAGGCCAATGTGATCTGAACCAGAACAATATTGATTGGATGTAGGACCATTTCCTTTGAGAATTCTTGAGGCAGAATTGAGTTGTTGTGGATTTACATTCAGGCAAGAGATTTTGATATGAGGGAATTCTGATTTCCATATAGTTGCAGGTTCGGAAAAACCACTTCCTACATCTAGTATATCATTTGATGATTTTAATTCTGCCATCTCTGCAATGGTTTTACAAAGTGTGATCTGTGCTTGATAAGGATCAGATGTATTTTCATTCCAATATCCAAAGTTGAGCATATTACTTCCAGTAGAGATCTGCATTAGGGATGAAAGTGCATCGTAAAGATTTATGACATCATTTTCATTTCTACGAAATGTCCAAAGAAATACATCTACAGGATTGATGCTGACAAATTTCTGTTTGTTATTTGTTGACACTTGACAATTTATGAACCTCATTTAGTTTAAAACTCTTCTATCAAATCGACACAAAAAATTGAACTTTTATTTGGGTCCTACGCTGTGTGAGATATGGACGTCTGTGATTCAAGGACAAGAGCTTACAAAAATGGTAAAACGTTTGATCAATGCAGGGAAATCGCCAAATCAATCTCTTCTCAACTTGAAAAGAAGATAGAGCAGACAGAAGTGGTCACATGGAAAGAAATCCTAGAAGTCTCTGATAATGACGAGCTTGTCTATAAACTCACTCTCAAATATTTGAGACAAGATGGCTATAATATCGGTGATTGGAAAACCCCTCAGGTCACAAAATCTACTGCTTAGGTTCTAACGCACAACTTCCATTTTGTGCTTTTCTTATCTTTCTTGCCATAATAAATGGCGTAGCAACTAACACAGGAATTGAAGCAGCTATGAATATGGTTTGCAGTTGGGCTTCATAACTGGTCAAAAACAATGTCACACCTGTTGCACTAGCTCCAAGACCAAAAAGCATTGTAAAGGCCGTGCCAGCACAGGTTGGGCATCCGACAAAGAGTCCTGTTACTGCACCAAACGTGCCAAACTTTCCTGCTCCTCTTGCTGCTGTAAATGTGGTTGCAGAAAGGGCAAAATTCAATCCTACTAGAAAGGATACTGCAACAAGAAGAACCAAGTTTAGCGGAACAATTTGTAATCCTACATGTTCTGTGAAAAAGGCAAATATCATTGGCATGTATCCTGGCAAATCACAACAAGGGGAGAGCTCAATATGTGGCGGAGTTGGGAAACCATAGTCAGTTGCATTGATCTCTGGTTTGTAGAGGATAATTCCAGATGTTAGTCCAAAAAATATTCCATATCCTATGGCACTTATGATAAAGATCTGCTTTGCTCTCTTGTTGTTTATGGCATTAGAAATTATTGAAGCGGTTGATGAATCAGGAAGTTCTGTCTTGGTTTTGTAAAGCTTGTACAAACCCCATCCTATTGCGCCAAACGACGTGAATAAAATGACATATGTTGCTACTGCTAAATTCTGTAGTGCTGGCATGGCCGCGGGAGTTATGATGATCTCATCGTTTCTTGCATAGGCAAGAAACGATGCAGCTATTGCTAAAAATCCAACAATGATCAATACCATATGTGAACGGTGTACTGTACTCTGTTTTTCCAACGAGTAAAAACGAGGTACAGTGACATTAAATTCTATCTGTTTTTTTCAAAGTATTTATCTGCAATGGCGCTCGATAGAGACTAGCCGTGAAGATAGACGAGCCTCAAGATTCTGATTATGCCGAGACTAAGATCACTTACGTTGGTTTTATTGATCCATATGGAGTAGAAGGGCTGGTTATACTACGAGCTGATGATGGTAAAGAATTTCACATAAGAGCGTTTTCAGGCGAGGTTGCAAGACACATTACAAATTTTATTGAAGGAGAAAGAGGGGCAATACCTACCATATACAACATGATTGAGGAAATTGCTGAAGTCAACGAACTTGTTCTTGTTAGGATAAAGGTGTATGAAAGTGGGAGTGTACTGCGCGCCAATCTTTACTTTACGGGAAAAAATGATCTTGTTATGCGAAACTACAGGGCATCAGATGCACTTGCACTAGCATCGTTTTACAATATACCTATACTTATCAGAAAAAATCTTTTAAAAGAAAAAATGGAAGCCTAGGTTACTATCTCTTCGAGTTTTCCTTCTTGCTGGGCTTTTCTTATCTCCATTGCTATTCTTCTGCCTACGCCAAAAGTTGTCCCATACTTGTACTTTGTATAGGGACTGGTAGTTGCAAGAATTGGATTGCCTGGAACCCTGAGGGATACATCGTATACTAGTATCTCCAAGTCTTTTGTGATTACACTTTGAAGCGAAAATGGGCCTATGATGCCAGGAGGATATTCTTTTTTCACTGCTGAAACAAACTTGTCTCCTGCCTCTATTACCTTTTCTAGCAATGACTCACGTATGCTGGCAGGTGTGTGGCCAACCTCTATATTTTGCAATTCTATGTTTGTCTCAAGTTGTTGCTTTGCTGGCAATGAAACAAAGTCATGAATGTTTGTCTGCAACCTCCTTTCAATTCCAAGAAAATCCACCTCGTCTGATATTGGCGTATGGAAATAATTGAAATTAAAGTAGGTGCCAATTATGAATTCTTCAATACTTGCAACCTTTAGTGCGTCCCTTGATATCAATCCCTGTCTGATTTTCTTCTCAGTTTTATCTTTGTAATCTGCATAAGATGTTGCTATAAAGAAAGCCCTTTCTAACTTACGTGTTTTTTCTTGAACCTTTACTATGACAGGTCTGTCTATGTCTTTTGGGTCTTTGAAGATTCTGGGCAGTCTTATCTTGGCCTTTTGTAGCAGATAGTATTGGTTTTTCTTGTATGTACGTTCTTCTGCTTGAAAGAGTGTGCGATTCCCAAACAACGGTACATTGAACTTGTTTTCTACTGAATCATATCCAAGATATGCGGTAAGGGCTCTATGAGGAAC
>JBARDK010000160.1:0-8482 GCA_049795075.1 Nitrosotalea sp.
CCCAGAAGCTCTGCCACTCTTGCACTAACTCGAAATTTTATTGGTTCGCTTGTCAACACCTACATTAAAAGTATAGAGACACAAAAACTGTTCGTCGGCAAATTGTCCAATTTAGGTAATTTCATGCTATAAAAAGCATTATTAAAAAATTAAGTCATAGATCTAGATTGCAACCAACACAATATGGTTTACCATCAGGATCTATATCTCTGAATTTTTTTGGATGCTTACATTTTGGGACTAGTTGTTTTCGCACCATTTGCAATGAATTAATCTCATCTTGCATACATCCTGAAATTAACAAGATTATGTCTTTCAATATCTTGCCATCACCATTTTGATTCCAAGAGTGCTTTGCATCCAAAAAATCTGTTTTCCTTTCCATCCTCTTTGTAATTAGATAGTCTAGGATTTTGATTGTCTTTTGTATAGTCATTAAAGAAGATTATTTCCATGCTTTTTTTGGTTTGTCTATTCCATGATATTTTTTATTCAAAAATTTATTAGCTTTTCCTATGGTAGGAGAGGTTATCTGTTGAATCCAAGCTCTATTAATTTTGTAAGAAATAATCAGAGTTTTGAAATATTTTATATTCACGCCACATCCTCGTCATTTCTTTGGTTTTGGGATTGTCCAACTACTCATATCACTTTCGTAGTATTGAAAAAATTTTGTACAAGAACATTGGTATCTGCTTACCTTGACCGTTTTCAAATAATTCCAACTTTTTATGGGTTGTTGCGTTTGTTTCTTCCCGCAGAAGGACATGTTGGGTTCAACTAGACTTTATCAGAAAACTTGTTTTTATAAATTTGTATGAGATTTCTGCATTATTCAACAATTCTGGCACTATTAAGTTCCAACCAATTTTTGTTCTGGAGATAATTAGGCATGAATTTTCGTACCAATTCCCAAAAGCGATGAGAGTGGTTTCTAATCTTCAAGTGACATATCTCATGTAGTATTACATAGTCTATTGCACCCTTTGGAGCTTTTAGGAGATGTTCATTGAGATTGATTACATTGGATTTTGATGCACTCCCCCATCTAGTTCGCATCTTTTTGATATTGACTTTACTGGGATGAATCCCTACCTTTGTGGCATAAGAATTGACCTGCTTTAGCAAGAACTGTTTTGTGTATTTCTTTGGAACATAGTTTACATTTGTTCTTCTTTTGAATTCTAATTGTTTTTTGAATATCCATGAAGCCTTGTTTTGAATTATTTTTTTAATTTCAGAATTATCCTTGGTAAGAGGCGTTCTTACTATTACTTCTTCACCATCTACCATGATTTGAGATGTCTTTCTTCTCTGGCTCTTAATTACAGAGTATTCGATTATACTGTTGCCATATTTTATTTTATGAATCATAGCCTATTCTTTGCCAGTGTGATTATTTTCTCTGTAGCATCCATTATTTTGCCTTCAGAAAGTCCCTTGTTACTTAGATTATCATATATGATTTCCTTTAATTTTCTCTCTGACGTAGTTTTATTTTTCCAATCAACAATTTTGGTCTCTGGAAGTATCTGATAGAAAATTTCTTTTGTTAACTTGATAGATGCTTCTCTGCTTTTATTTTCTTCATATAATTGACTGTACAAAGAAAATTCAAATGGTGTAGCTTGATAGTCTCCAAAAACTTTCTTTCGTTCTTCCTCTTCATGTATAGCTTCATTGTAAATCTCCTCATATTTTTCTGGAGGAGTAAAGTAAGTGGAATCTTTTCTTCTGCGTTGTTCTTCTTCCTGAATTATTTTCTCCAGTCTTTCACGCAATTTTTCATAATAAACGGGGTTGTTTGACTTGAACTCTTCAATTACCTGAATTGTCTTGTTTTTGATAAGTGCGGTCTTTGCACGTGGGCTTTTGAACTTGCCTTTGACATAGGCTAAAAAGTTCTCATAGGTAATCTCCATTGGGTTTACCAGTTCTGAGATATGCAACGAACGAATGTGCTCATCAATCATCTTCTGGATCTTTCGTTTCTGCTCTTCTGGTACTGTTTTTACGCCTCCATAGTATGTACGAATAATCTGCCGTGCCTTTGAGAGGAACTTGAAATCGTCAATATAGGGGTCTGCCGCCTTGTCTGGCATTACCGCATCTAGTGCCTTTGAGAACATCTTAAAGTCATACTCAAACTTGTCACGAATGTCTATTGGCTCAAACTTTTCAATAATTTGTTCCGTGTCATTTCTGTTTATTAGCTTGAAATGAGATATTGCATTTGCATATCGTATTTTTAATTCTGCCAACATCACATCAACTGGCTCTAGTGCTCCCTCGATGTCCTGCTCTTCAAACTCTTCTAAAGCCGCATGTAGTTCTTTAGTTACTCCTGAATAATCTATTATCAATCCATACGTTTTGTTCTCATCATACGGTCTGTTTACTCTGGCAATAGCTTGAAGCAAGTTGTGTTCTCGTAGTCCTTGATCAAGATACAAAACCTGAGCAACTGGTACATCATATCCAACAAGTAACATATCTACAACGATTAGTATCTTGGTTGGATCTTTTGGGTCCTTGAATTTTTCAGCTTCTTGTTCTCTTTGTTCTGAAGATAAATAGTATTGATCCCAGCTCTTTCCATCTTTTCCTGTTTCTCCAAGATTTGATGTCATGATAATTTTTGTTCTGGATTCTCCAAGAAATTCAAGTTCTTGTTTGTAAATTATTGCAGCTTCTCTTGATGGAGCTACAAGCATTACCTTGTATCCATTTTTTTCTATGTGATTACGATAATGACTTAGTAAATCTAATGCGATGCGTTTTATTCTTGATGGAGCTTCTGCAATTTTTCCCTTTGTCACATATTGCTTTTTGAGTCTGACTTTCATTTCTTGGTCTAGATCAGAAAATACTCGGTCAAAGATTTCATCAATAGTATCACCTCCCTCTACAAAGAGTTCTGGCAATCTTCCTTCGTATAGAATTCGAAGTGTAGCTCCATCTGCTTGAGATTCTCTAAAGCCATACTTGTCAATAAGAGGGCCAAATACCTTGTAGTCGTTTTTGTCCTTTTTGGAAATAGGTGTGCCAGTAAAGGCAAAAAATACTGCGTTAGGCATGGCCATTCTCATCTGTTCGGCATTGAACTTGAACTGACTTCGATGTGCCTCATCTACTAGTACAATGATCTTCTCTTTAGAATATACTTGGGCGTCTGTTGAGAACTTGTCAATTATGGTCATAATCGTCTTGCCTTTTGGGTTTGAGAGTAGTTCTGCCAGGTGTTTTCCGCTTTTTGCCCTAATCGGATCTGGAAATCCAGCACTTTTGAATGTCTCATGGATTTGCTTGTCTAGCTGTTTTCTATCAGTAACTACCAAAATTGGAGGGTTTCCAAACTTGAACATTAGCTGAGATGCAAACCATAACATGGAATATGATTTTCCAGAACCTTGCGTATGCCAGATAACTCCACCCTTGTCAGCAATGTCTTCTTCCAGTTTTAATCTGGAGATTGATTTTGTAACTACTCGGTACTGTTGATGTTTTGCGATTTTCTTGATTTTCTTGTTGTTTAAAATATCATATAGTACAAAGTTTTGTAATTGATCTAGCAGATTTCTTTTTGATAAAATTCCTGCAATTAGAATCTCTTGTTCTCTTGTTCTACCGTTTAGCTTTTTGACATCTTCTAGTGTCATTGGGTATGGTTCTGCCCATCTTGCAAAATAGTTGATGTTAGAATCTAGTGTACCATGTCTTGCAAGTGTTCCACATGTTGCAATCAAACAGTGATTGTAGAAAAATAATTTTTCATAACCTAGACCTGAAGTCTGATAATGTCTGAAATTTTTCCTTTCAACTGCTTCACCTATTGGATCTGTGATAGCTGGCGACTTGCATTCAATTACTACAAGAGGAATACCGTTTACAAATACCACAATGTCTGGAAAAATTGGATTTTTGTAACCTTCCAGCTGAAATTGATTTGTTACAAGAAAATCGTTATTTTTTGGATTTTCAAAGTCTATTATCTTGACTACCTTTTGTTCAGGACCGTTACCAACATTTTGTGTTACAACTATTGGTTCAAGACCACCTGATTTTGATAGTTCGACTAGCTTTGCACGAATCTTTTCGTTTGTATCTACGGGTGGAAGCGAATAGGGATAGTAATCCTCATGGATTTGGCCCATGGCATCATGTATGCCATCCTCGTCAAGTTCTGGATTTAGGCGTCTGATTGCCTCTTCTATTCTCTTGTAGAGAAGAACTTGTCGATAGTCCTTTCTCTCTTTGTTAAGGTCAGTCTGACTCTTGTATTGGTACCCCATTGCAACTAGTTGTTCTAGTGCAGGAAGTTCTGATTCTGTTACCTCGTCGCCTTCTCCTATTTTGAAATTCATACTTTCACTCTAATTTGTCCAGTCAGAAGTTTTTGCATTAATCCTTTTTTGAGATTTTCAAGTTTGGATTTGTATTCTTGATGTTTTTGGATTTGAGAATCCACATTTGAGAGAATTGAAGTAATTTTATCTTGTTCTTGTAATGATGGTAATGGAATTAACATATTCTTCATTTCGCTTACGTTAAAGTGTTGTTGAGCCAATCCCCCTTGTGTTTTTAGTACTTGATCTTTTCCTACAGATGAATTGATAAAGATACTCAAGAATTTACTTCGTAATGATTCCTTTGGTCTGGCAATTACCAAATCAATACAATTTCCTCCAACATATTCTTGTGGCACTACACAAGCTGTACCAGGATAACCTGTTCGAACAATAAGAACATCTCCTTCTTGAAGTTTAGATTTTGAATTGATTTCATTTGCTTTATGTGAAATTTTAACAATATCTTTATCATAGATTTTTTCTTCTTTAATATTAAAAGATCTTAGACATGGTACACCATCTTTAGAATAAAGACTAGCAGGTTTTATTACAATACCTACTACTATTTCATTGCAAATTTCATTTGCTTTGAAGATACTCCATTCTTCAGGAATCTCGCCTACCTTCGTTTCCTTGAATCTTGTATGTCCAATTCCCTTTGTCAACAACCTCTGCATGAATCCTTTCTTAAGTCTTTGAGTCTGTTCTATCTCCTGTTGTGTTTGTTGTATCAGAGAATCAACGTTTGAGAGAATTGAGGCAATTTTTTGTTGTTCTTTTTCATCAGAAGGTAAAGTGAATTTTTGTTTTAGTAATTCTGTAGTTTTAACATAAGGTTGATCTGAACCTATTAGTATCTTCGATATCAATTTTTGAAAGAATATGCTAGAGAGATATGAATAGAAAAAATCTCTATTAATTTTGTATTCATGAAATTGGAATTTTCCTACTCTTTGATATAGAATTGATGGAATATCGGTTACTGTTAATTTTGCCACCTTTACTCGGTTATTTGTTACTGGTCTGTTTAGAGCAAGAACAATATCGTCCTTTTGAAGAACAATGAATTTATCGTTTTGAAGATAGCTTTTTGGTAAGAATGTTTTATTTTTCCAATCAATATTTCCATACATCACATTATCAATTTTAAGAACTCGTACACCGTCCTCTATGAAATCGTCATAAGGAAAATAGTCCCCAGAAAAAATTTTAACAAACTTTCCTAGTTGTTCTATTTTCCAATCTTCAGGAATTTCTTCAATTTTACCGAATAGTGATTTAACAAACTTGTATCCCTGTTTTGGTTTTTCTAATTGCTGCATATCCTAGACCTTGAATTGCAATTCTCTGAGATCTTTTCTTACTTTCATCTCAATTTCTTCTCTTTCCTTTTCAAGATTATTTAGCTCGTTAATCGTAGCTTGAATATCAATTTCTTCCTCAGGTTCTGAAATATCGATATATCTTGGAACATTAAGATTAAACTCATTTTCTTGTAGTTCTTCAAGATCTGCAATATGACAGTACCTATCAATGTCTTCGTATTTCTTAAAAGCTGAAACTATCTTTTCAATATCAGAATCACGAAGCTTGTTACGATTCTTTCCTTCTTGATAGTCTTTTGCAGCATAGATGAAAATTATCTTGTTCTTTCTTTTTGCATGCTTGTTTTTATTTAATACAAGAACACAAGCTGGAATTCCAGTTCCAAAAAATAACGCTTCTGGAATTGCAATTATTGCCTCTATAACATCCTCTTTTATCATTTCTTCACGAATCTTGCCTTCCTCACCGCCTCTGAAGAGAACTCCCTGAGAGCAGATTATGGCCGCCTGCCCCTTTTCATTTAGTTGAGAAAACATGTGTTGGATAAACGCAAAATCAGCTTTCCCTGTTGAAGTTGGAATGCCAAACTTGAATCTATCATACGAGTCTTTTTCTGCACCTTTGTTGTCCCAGTCCATTGAAAATGGAAAATTAGCTAGTACTCTGTCATAGGTCTTGAGCTTGCCACCTTCGACAAGCTTTGGATGTGACAAAGTGTCACCATACGTGATGTTAAATTCAGATATTCCATGCAAGACCATGTTCATCTTGCACATTGCCAAGTTTCCATAGTTTGATTCTTGACCATCTAAAACAAGATTTCGTGGGTTGCCCCCATGTTTTTCTACATATCTCCGTGATACAATTAACATACCACCAGAACCACATGTAGGATCACAAATTTTCATGCCTTCTTTTGGTTCTACCAAATTTACTAGCAGCTTGACTACTTCTCGTGGAGTAAAGAATTCACCACCTTTTTTCTTGGTTTCATCTGCAAATTGTTCTAGGAGATATTCATATGCATCACCAAAGATGTCTTCTTTTTCTAGATCAGAGTTTCGAAGTCTTGGACTGTTGTAATGTGATATTAGCTTTGCAAGTATATCGTCAGGGTATTTTCTAGGATCAGCATATTTTGTATTGGTTAAAACTCCGTCAAGCTTGGGATTTTTCTTTTCAATTATCCTGCATATTTCATCCATCTTTTCTCCAACTCTACTTCTTACTTTGGATAATACTCCCCATTTAGCTTCATCGGGGACAAAAAAGTCATGTCGGAAATCTTGCTTTGCTTCTTTTTCTGACTTGCCCTGTTTTATGAGGTTTTCAACATTTTCTTCAAATCTGTCATTTAATCTTTTTAGGAATAAAATAGTCATAACTGGCTGTCTGTATTCACTTGCATCTAGGCTTCCACGTAGGATATCAGCCGCCTTCCAGAGATGAGATTTTAGAAATTCTAGGGTTACTTTTTGATTAGACATGAGGTTATAACAGATGTTTTTTCTCTTTAGGGATTATTATTGTTTTAATGCAATTTTCAGATACATGGAATCTTACCGATTTCTTTTCTTTAGTAGAATTATCTAGTCTACTAACCCGTGCCACGAAATCAGAATAAAACAGATCATATTGTGACAAGATATTCTCCCTTTGATTTTATTACTCAAGTTCTCGTAATCTTGATTTGTCCACATCAAGAAATGGTTTTTGTGTGTCACCAAAAGCTATTTTTTTGACATAATCACATCCTTCTAAACAACTTTGGTGTTTAGGTATAATTTCCCCAGTATAGTAATTGTAAGACTGTTGACCCAGATCACCATTTCTACCAATGTTTGTAACAAGTTCTGAGAATTGAATGGTTTCAAGTCCTGCAAGTGCAAATACAAAAGGCATTATATTTTGCCTGGAGGGACCGTTTACCTTTTCCTGATTTTCTATGTATTCAGGGTCATCAAACATACCACCACGATCCATTTGAACTTGACCAAGATCAACTGCCCCCAAACAACTCATACATGCTCTTTCTGGTCCTACTGTCTGCGCTCGATACATCCCATGAATCAATTTCCCTTTTTCAATTTTGAAAGTGATTCCTCCATCTATTACTGGAATCAAACACGCGTATGAAATATGATTAAGTACTTGTCTAGGCCATGGTCTGTCAACACAACTGAAGATTATATCACAGTCAAGTGCTTCCTTGTATCCATCATTTTCCACAACACTATTAGTAGATTTTTTGCAGACAAACTTGTCATTAGTAGCAGACTTCTTCAGACTTCTTTCTATGACATCAATTTTTCTTTTATCAACATCTTCAACGGTAACATTGTTCATTCTATCGAGATTGTGAATTTTCACTATGTCATAGTCCATAAGAAGAACATCACCTATTCCCATCCTTACCAATATTTCTCCAACAGCAGAGCCAACACTTCCAGATCCTATGATGCCTACCTTTAGTCTCATAATATCAGATTGTTTTTCATTTCCCCATACACTAGTAGTTCGGATCTGTTTTTCGTTTGGCTTTGGTGAAGGCATGATTTTAGGATTAAATTGTATTGTTATGTTTTTTCCTACTATTCTAACTGCAGAACACCATTGAATCTTGAACAATTTTGGTGGGTATATTCTAGCACTCCACACACCATCACCTGCAAGAGTCACACCTACAAGAGGTAAACCAGTAATTCCAAAAATTTCTCTTGATAGAACATCTTGCTCATAATGTAAATCCGGTCCGGAAACTCCTTGGAATCCATTACCTGAAGGATGGGTGTGAATCATAGCTACAC
>JBARDK010000161.1:0-6050 GCA_049795075.1 Nitrosotalea sp.
ATGGAGATCTTTTGGATGGAATGTTATAGAAATAGATGGCCATCGCATAGAACAGATCGTAAAGGCAGTACATTCTGCATTGCAGACTAAAGGTACACCGTCACTAATTGTAGCACGAACTATTAAAGGAAAATCAGTTGAACATATGGAGGATAATCCAAAATGGCATGGCGTTGCACCAAATCCGAAAATCTCTCCAATAATTGAACTTGAACTTGATTGTCAGTTTCTTATCGCACCGTCTATTATTGCAGGAGACATGACCAACCTAGAAAATGAAGTAAAAAGAGCTACTCATGGCAGAGCTGATTTTATACATCTTGATGTAATGGATGGCCAGTTTGTTCCTAACAAAACCTTTGATCATGAAAAAATAAAGCGACTAAGGCCAATCACTCACACCCCATTTGACACTCATCTCATGATAAATGAACCAGTAAAGCATGTTAGAGACTATGCTAATGCTGGCAGTGATATTATCACAGTCCATGCAGAAGTTTGTGATGAATCAAGCTTTGGTGAAATTCATGATATTCTACGATCAAATGAAATAGGTCTTGGCCTGGCAATTAATCCTGAAACAGAATTACCTTCTTGGACTGAAAAATTCATTCCAGATTTGGATCAGTTGATAATAATGTCAGTTGTTCCTGGAAAATCAGGTCAAAAATATATTGAATCAACTCACGAAAAAACTCAAAGAATATTAAAATTCCTTGCAGAAAGAAATTTCCAAGGTCTGATTGAGGCAGATGGAGGAGTGGATTTATCAAATGTAGAATCATGCTTTTTGGATGGTGCTAGGATATTCGTTGGCGGCAGCGCTATAATAGGACAAAAAGACGTGCGTTTAACCGTCACAGAGTTCCGAAAGCACTTGATGCATGCAAGGAGAAAACTTTTGATAAATAAAGCTCACAGTCTTGGCGGCCCAGAACTTGTAAACAAATGGATAGATCTTCATGAAGTGGGAAAGAAGAAAACAGAACTTCTTCAGATTGCAAAGGAGGCTGGCTTTACATGACAGAATTTGCAGATATGAGAACAGTTTACGGGGAAACTTTGATCAAGATTGGAGAAGAAAATCCAAACGTGGTTGTGGTAGGCGCAGACACTACTGATTCGCTTAAAACAAAGCCATTTGGTAAAAAGTTTCCAAATAGATTCTTCAATGTGGGCATTGCAGAGGGAAATCTAATAACCATCGCAGCAGGTCTTGCCAACGAAGGCAAAACTCCTTTTGCTAGTACCTATGCTGCTTTTCTACCTGGTAGATGTGTTGACCAGATAAGAAATGCAATTGCATATCCTACAAGAAATGGAAAAAATGGGCTAAATGTGAAGATGGTTGTTTCTCATGGTGGTCTGACTGTGGGCGCTGATGGAGGCTCTCATCAACAAATTGAAGACATTGCAATAATGCGAGCTATTCCAAACATTAAGGTTCTAATTCCGGCAGACACAATTGCCGTAGAGAAACTCACACAACTAATTTCACAACTATATGGACCATTTTATATGAGAATGACAAGGTCAAAAACACCAATCATACATTTACAAGAACAAGAATTTCAACTGGGAAAAGGGATTGTATTACGCGATGGCTCTGATTGTACAATTGCAGCGTGTGGAATAACAGTACAGATGGCACTTGATGCCGCTGGTGCGTTAAAACAGGAAGGAATCTCATGCAGAGTGATAGATATGTTCTCAATAAAGCCAATAGATTCTGATCTTTTGGAAAAAACAGCACGTGAGACGGGTGGTATTGTTACATGTGAAGAACACAATATTATGGCAGGCTTTGGTTCTGCCGTATCTGAGGTTATCTCTGAGAAATACCCAGTACACATGAGACGAATAGGCATAAGAGACCAATTTGGTGAATCTGCTCGAGACAGTGAAATTTCGCTATTATTAGAAAAACATGGTATGACATCAATTCATATATCTAATGCTGTTAAGGATATCAGGAGTAAGAAATAATGAAGATATTCCTTGACACTGCAAATCTTGCTTCGATAAAAATGTACAATGACATGGGTCTTGTAGATGGAATCACAACCAACCCATCACTTTTGGCAAAGGAGGGAGGAGACCCGCAAAAAACAATGGAAGAGATTGTTCGAATTGTAAAAGGCGATGTTAGCCTAGAGGTAGTCAGTACGGAGACTTTAGGAATGATAGATGAAGGAAGACGTCTTCAAAAATATGGCAAAAATGTTGTTGTAAAATGTCCACTAACTGCAGAAGGACTCAAGGCATGCAAAATTCTAACATCTGAGGGAATACCTGTTAATGTGACTCTTTGTTTTTCCGTAAATCAGGCCATATTGTCCGCAAAGGCAGGTGCAAAATATGTGAGTCCGTTTATAGGGAGATTAGATGATAATGGGCAGGATGGAATTCATCTAATTAAAGAAATTCATGAAGTGTTTCAAAATTACAAATTCAACACACAGATTCTAGTTGCAAGTATAAGGCATCCCATGCATGTTGTAGAGGCAGCAAAGATTGGGGCAGATGTAGTAACCTTACCTCCTGATGTATTAGGAAAGATGTTAAAACATCCACTAACTGACATAGGGCTAAAGAATTTTCTTGCAGACTGGGAAAAACTCAAGAAAGAAAACCCAAGCATCAGAATTTAGCTAGAACTGAATAACCAATTGTTAATGTTTTCCAATCCACTGGTATCTGTATTCTTCGTCAAATAATTCTGATTTGATATTGTTGTAGTCTGTTTTGGAATGCAGTTTGGCCTCAAAAAATCCCAGGCTTCCTTTATATGGGATTGGTACTCTAAGCTCTTTTGAGTTTTTCAATAAAAACCCATACTTGTGGTCAAGAAATTTGTTACTTGCAAAATGCTTACTATAATCTAACTTTATCTCATTTGTGGTACTGTATACCTTGACATCGTAAAGTTCTGCTCTACCTATTATTACTCCTGTCCTAAGATTTTCTTTGTCAATCCCTAGTTTTTTGCAAACCTCTGTTTTTATTGCAAGTGGGGCATGAACAAGAAATTCACCTCTGAATTTGGTATTCCACGTTCTCAACTCGACAGTTTTCTTACCCTGAACTATAAGATCAGCATATGGTTGAGAAACTGACAGGCATTTCATGTCAGTCTGTTCCTAGTACGTTTAAGACTCGCTTTGGAATCTCATTTAACCTACTAACAGCAAGAGTACGTTCGTAGCCCAACCTTCTCAAGTTGTTTGCTATTGTGATCGAATATCCAGTGTCAGGACCAACACCTATTGCTACCATCTTTATGCCTAGGAGCTTGAAATCTCTCATTATTGATCTGACAGCATCTGGATCTGATGGCTCTCCGTCGGTTAGTGTAAGAAAGATGTCAGGTTTTTTTGAACGTATTGTGGGCAGTAAGAGATTGTAAACTTCAGCTAACGGCGTACTGCCGTTGGCCTTTATTTGTGCAAGCCTCTTTGCCACTGTATTGTTCCATTGCAAGTTTTCAGGTTTTATCAGCCAACACGTTACTTGTTTTTGCTCTGTGTTAAACGCATACACTGAAAACTGTACTTTTAAAAAATCTAAAACTTCACAAAGAGCCAGCGTTGCCTTTTTGTACTGTGTTTCTTGTTCAGCTATACTCGAAGAGTGATCAAGAAGTATGAATATTCTTGTCTTGATTGCTATTTTCTTGTCTGTGATGAATGGTTTGTGACCTTCAATGTAAGTCTCTTGGTCAAATTCATCTCCTGTAACTACATGCTGTTCTTTCCAACCTGATTTCCATTCTTTGAATTTAGCTTTTAGATTATTGATCAAATCGGTATCGTAGATCTTAGTTTCATCTACATTTGTTAAAGCTGGGATGCTAATGCCTGCCACCTCAGTTGTTAGACCTTTGTTTTCGCTCCTTTTTGCTTCTTCAAGCAAGACCCTGAATTCATCAAATATTTGTTTTCCTTCTGTGATTTTTGTTGAGTCTAATTCTCCAAAATCACTTTCTCTGTATTTTGAAATTTTGTTCAATGTTCTCATGAATTCTTGCTCAGACATGGCAATTCCTGAAGAAATTTTTGGCATAGAGATGGGAATGGTAAGAAGCGGATCAATTTCCAAAGTCTTGATAATTTCGGAAACTTTCTTTTCAAGCCAGTCGGTTTCATATTTTTTCTCTACTGCTTCTTTTACTGCTTCATTAGCTATTTTGACCGCTTTCTGAATTTTCTCAAATGCGCTTGGAGGGATTTCTCCCTTTATGTCACCAAGCAGGAAATACTGTGTAAATCCCTCAACAATTCTATTGTGACCATACAACGAATTGAGTAATGGTCTGTACAACCACGCAAATCCGTAATTGAATATTATTTCTTCATCCATTCCTTGCCAATAATCTCTGCCTATGGTCTCTATCCTTCTTGTCTCTAATGTATTTAGTATAAATCCAAATGCATGGTCATTGCTTAGAATTTTGCTTGAATGTCTTATCCTCATTGATTCGTACCAAAGAGCGGTTCTGAACTGTCTGTATTTTTGAAAATCTGTGCCTTGATATTTGTCCAATGGAAAAATCACAACTTTGTTTTCCCGCAACTTTGTTTGGATTTCTTTTTGATCTCTGATGTTTAAAGTAATATTTTCTTTTCCAGACCATCGTCGAACTAGAAACGTGCCTATTTCAAGTATTGTGTCATTTCTTAGTTGTAGTGAACGCATCAATTTCCAAACATCGATGTTATGATATCATTTACCTTTTGATATTCAACATTGCCCCACTGTGCGTATACATTTGCAAAGACAATATCAGCAGCTTGTCTTGGTTTCATGCCAGAATCAAGTATCTTGCCAAATGCTATGGTTTCACGCAGACTGGGTGAATAGTACAGTTCTTCAACTGCGGCTGCTTGTCGCAAGGTACTTGCAAGCCTAATTCCTTGAGAGATCGCATTTTCATGAGAGCCTTTTACATATTTTTTTACTATCTGTAACTCTACCTCTTCTGGCGGGTAATCCAGCCTAATCCTTATTGGAAATCTACTGAGCAGTTGGGGTGGAAGTTCTTTGGTACCGACATGTGATAGCGGATTTATAGTTGCAATTACAAACCATCCCTTTGCTGCTTCAATTAACTCACCACTGGCTTCTTTGAGTACTAGTTGTCTTCTATCATCCAGTGCTTCATCTAATCTAAGCAAAACATCTGCTTCAGCCGAGTTTACCTCATCAAGATAAAGTATATCGCCCTCTTTCATAGATTTTACCAGTATGCCTTCTTCAAAGCCCACTGTTCCACTTTCTAGAGTTTTTGAACCTACCAAGTGACTCTCACGAGTTCTTAAACTAAAGTTAATTGATTCAAGCTTGATTCCTTTTCTTGCAGCAAATTCTCTTACAAGTGTAGTTTTGCCCGTTCCCTTTGGACCTATTATGAGAACAAACAGGCCCGAGGCATAGGCTTTATCTAAAACTTCAAAAGAATTATTCCAATCTATATACAACTGCTCTGCTAGCATAATTAACAACTGTTTTTTCCTTAATTTAAGATTGTCTTAATTTATTAGCACCGAATTTAATTTACAAGTCTTGCATAAGACTCATCTAGGATCTTATGTAGTGTCTTTTGCCATACATCGTAACCATCTGGCGTCTTTGGGAAACTGCGGTAGTGTTCTGTCAAAGCCTTGTTTTGTTGTGCAGTAAACCTTAATCCCTCAGCTAATTTTTTGTTCAAAGCTCCTCTTATCATCATTTCAAGTTTTCCAACTGTTCCAAAGTCGGGATGCTCTCCTTTACTTATGGCTTCAACATCTAGATTTGACAAAAAGTGTTTCATTCCATAGTTTATCTGTTCATTTGTAAGAGTTTGGAGTAACCTTCGGAAGATCTCCAGTCCTGCAGTTTTGTAGCCATAATCATTAATGAAATCTATGTTGTATTGCCATAATCCTCGTTCACTGACGTCTCCTGCTTCGATTGATTCAACAGCATTCTTTCCAATTATTGTCGCAGCAACTATTGCAGGACCAATGCCTCCAGCATCTAGTGGTTTTGGCATCCACGCAGAATCACCT
>JBARDK010000162.1:0-20402 GCA_049795075.1 Nitrosotalea sp.
TGTACCCAATACACCACCATCCACTCCAACATCTCCAACTTCACCTACAAACTCAACTGTACCCAACACGCCACCCAATACACCACCATCCACTCCAACATCTCCAACTTCACCTACAAACATTACAGCGTCAGGACAAGGTGCAGTACACAATGATCATAAAAAAACACATAACGAGCATAACCCTGAAATCCAAAATCATCATCAAAATTAATAAAAATCCTGTCCTATGTATGGTCTCTATTTAGACTGAAACTATTGTTTTCTACAGGGACTAATTTCATAAAATTCATATAGATTTTTGATTGGAGCATAGCAAATGGTTTCAAAACAAATCTCACTAGGCATTGGTATCCCAATGATTGTAATAGGTGCAATACTTGCCGTATTTCTTGCTCCAATGCAATCAAATCTTAATGATACCATAGAGTTTGTTGGAAGTCTTATCGGGATTCTTGGTGCACTGATATTCATTGCAGGACTGTTTGCCAGAAAGACCGCGCAAATTACGTCTTAAACTTTCAAAATTCTAGCAGAAATGAGATACTGGAGGCTCTTGGTAAAAGTTTCATCATCAATCTGACCCAATACCCACCAATTGGCTTCTTTTTTTACCCAATCTGGAATTTTTACTACGGTTTCATTGATTTCATTTGTATTTGGCAAGCCATGATTTGTCATGTATATCACAGCCAGAGCAAAATCTCTCTTACCCAAGGCGCCTTCGGACCACCATAGAGCTCTATCTTTTACCCAACTAGGTATTATCTGGGAAGCCATTCCATATAACGAAAATTTCTGAATGTTATTATTTTTCTCGTCTACCACATAGATATTATTTGACTGGTCTATTGCAAGTCCGACAGGTTCCTCAAATTGACCTACTGAAGTTCCTACCGATCCCCAACTCAAAACAAAATTTCCATAAGGATCAAATTTTTGAATGCGATGGTTCAAAGTATCTGCAACGTAAAAGTTACCCTTCGAGTCTATTGCTATTGCTGTAGGGTTATTGAATCTCCCCTCTTCTGAGCCTTGAGAACCAAAGAAATTTACGAAATTACTGATGCTTGAGAATTCTAGAATCTTGTCATCTGGCGAAGATACATAGATATTGCCTTTGGAATCAAGCGCTATTCCACTAGTTGCTGTAAAATTACCATAATCTGTAAACAAAGGTTTGAACTCACTCATGAAGGTAAAATATGTATTAAATTCTTGAATCGTGTTTCTTCCAGAATCTGCAACAAGAAGGTCTTCTTGACTGTCTGCGGCAAGCCCAACTGGAGTGTAAAACATTCCTTTGCTATCGCCATAACCCCCCCAAGAATAAATGAATTCTCCATTATCTTTGTCAAACACATCTATTCTTGCATTTCCTGTATCAGCAACAAAGACGTATTTTTTTCCAACAAAAATTCCATTTGGATGTAATAGTTGACCGCTCCCTGATCCTAGATTCCCCCATGATAGCAGCAATTTTCCATTGGAATCAAATTTTTTTACTTGGGAGTTTGCAGAATCTACGACATAAATGTCACCACTAGAATCAATAGCTATTCCGGTTGGAGCAGTAAAGTTTGTTGCAAAGTTTGATACAAAAGCAGGTACACTAAACTGATTTGTATTGAGCATTTCTATGTCATCTACTGGAGGGCCAACAACAAAATAAGGAATAGATCTAACTATTCCATCATAATCTATGTAAAGTTCCCATTGACCGGTAATGTTATTCTTACTTATCTTATGTGGCAATATTGTATCAGCTGCAGTTATTGGCAAAGATAATCTTGGGTATTCTACAGAATTTGGATCTACAACCCAAAGGCTTGTAGAATTCATGATGACCTGAGAGGTGTGAATCTTTACATGAATAATTTCTCCAGGTCTATAGTTTAACTTGTCAAGAAATACACCCAATTTTATGTTTGGTAGTGGTGCTGGATTTGCAATAACACTAAACGAACCTGATTGACTGACGCCTCCGTACTGGACCACATAATTGTATGTCCCAACATCCTTCGTTACATCATTTAAAACTAGAGGAGTATTCACAGAATATACGCGAAACTGGTGAGTAGTAACATCTCTAGAAGGACCTGTTATTATCAATGTGCCATTAGATTGTGTAACCCTAGTGAATAATAATTCCATATTGATGACATCGTCTACTTGGTAAGTACTCTTGTCTGTCTGTGTGGATATACGCATGAGATCAGAATATTTACCTAAAAGAAATGGTATTTGGACCACTGTGTTATAGTATTGAATATTTAGCTTGTAGAGTCCAGGCGGGTCATAATCTGCAAGTTCTGTCATGTGAAAATTGTAGATTACACTAGGCTGAAATGCTCTTATGTCAATCTGAGGTATGTCCTTTACAATATTTCCCTTTTGATCATAAAAATTTAAATGGAAAAATTCTGCTTGCGCTGCAATCGGTATGTAATATGAAGTGGTGATGTTAACGTTCATCATATCTGGTTCATAATAGAGGTCCTTTCCAGTAAAAACAGTTAACATGATTGGATTTACCTTGAAACTAGCTGTTTGCTTTACGCCATCGTATGTGTAATTAATCGACCAATTTCCAAAATAATTGTCAAAAGCATTTCTTACTATTTGCTGTACAACGGATCCACCTTTTACCTGGGTAAGATTACCTGATATTGTGGAATTATCTGGTCTATGGGCTATCCAAGCTATTGGACCGCCGTTATATCCTTGAATTTTAAGATTCACAAGTATCCAGTCATTTGGACCAAAAACAGGAGTCTGGGGAGTTGCAGTGATAGTTATGGCATTTGCCTGTTGGCAAGTGATAAAAATTACTGAAATTGCAAATATGAGCAGGAGAATTATTTTTCTCATTGTGTTATCCCTCTCTTTAATCAGATAAATCGTTTTGGTAAAAACTGTTCATCATGGAATCCAATTAAATAAATACTGAATAAACAGAGATCGAATACTTGAAGGTAAGACTGTACGAAATATTCACATCAGTGGAAGGAGAAGGAATTCTCTATGGAACCAAGACGCTTTTTGTTAGGCTGGCAGGGTGCCCTTTCAAATGTTTCTACTGTGATACAAAAGAAGCATTACCTATGACATCAGGAAGAGAATATTCGTTGGATGAAGCAAAGAAGCTAATTGAAAACAGTCTGGCAAAAAATACATACAAAGTAAATTTTACCGGGGGAGATCCGCTTGTCCAATCTGAAGCGGTATCTGAATTGGCAAAATTTGTGCAACAAAAGAAAATTCCCACCTACCTAGAGTCATCTTGTTTTGATTCTGTGAGATTTAACCAAGTTTTGCCCTACTTTGATTACATCAAAATTGAGTTCAAAACTCTCGACTCTGAATTTGTAGATGAAGATCATTATTCTAAACTTTTAGAAAATGAATTACAATGTTTGAAACTTGCTGTCGATTCTGGTAAAGTGACTTACATCAAAATAGTTGTGAGCTCAAGAACCACGATCGAACACTTCAAACAGCTTCTCAAGAACATTTTTGATATCACATCAAAGTCCAAAGTTGCAGGATTTATAATACAGCCCACTTATGGTATGGAAGAGCCAGATTTGAAGCAACTTCTAGACTTCTATGACGCGGTTCACATTTATTATGAAGAAGTACGTATCATACCTCAGTTGCACAAATTCATAGGAGCGCCATGATGAATAAAGAGAGAGTAAAAAAACTAATTCGAGAACTGATTGCTGAGATAGGAGAAGATCCGACAAGAGAAGGCCTAGTGGACACTCCAAGCAGAATCGCAGACATGTATGAAGAGATCTTCAAGGGATATGATGCAGAGTCAGAACTCTCAGTTAAATTCTCTGAAGATTCTGATGTGGTTATAGCAAAAGATATCCAATTTTACTCCATGTGTGAACATCACATGCTGCCATTCTTTGGCAAGATTACAGTAGCATATGCCCCAAATGGTAAAGTATTTGGCATATCAAAGCTAGTTCGCCTTGTAGAAAAATACTCAGCTAGACTGCAAATCCAAGAGAGAATTACAAAAAATATCGCAGATGAATTGCATTCTGAAGGAGTAAAAGGGGTATTAGTGATAGCAGAAGGAGAACACCTTTGCATGAAGATGCGTGGAGTAAGAAATGACTCTACGGTGACAACTATTGCCTCAAGAGGCACTTATGATACAAAAGAAGCAAGGACTGATGTTCTAAGTTTAATTTATAGCGGTAGATCCCGACCAAATATCGTATAATCTGAAAAATTAAATAATAACATCCAATTCACCACAAACATGGGTGTACATAACAATGTCCATATTCCAAAAGACTCTTGGCCGGCCTTTGCATGGTATGCAATAGAGTTCTTCATTATAATGGCAGTTGGAATGCTACTTGCAGCAAACTCAATGGACTACTTTAAAAAATTAGGTTTTGATGAGTCTATGACTAATTGGATCTTCTGGGGTCTTGTTGGCGTACCATATCCATTGTACTATCTCGTAGTGCGTCCGCTCCTTTTAAAAAGACCATCACTGAAAATCTAGACTAGCTAAATTTGTATCTAGTTCTATCTATTATGCTTGCTTGACGAAAAGCCATCTTTCTATTATTACAGGATTCGCATTTTCCACAGTGTATTTTTGATTGAGAGTAGCAACTCCAGGTTTTGAATATATCATCTCCGAGCACGCCATAACCAATTTTGAGAAGATTACTCTTAGAAAGGCCTCCAACAAACGGACTCCATATTCCAATCTTCTTTCTCAAACCTTTTCTTATACCATCAATCTCTCCCTCGTTAAGCGCATCTGCCAGTAGTTTGGAAAATTTGGGTCTACAATCTGGATATGACTGATCATCTTTATGAGCCCCATATGCCACTAGATTGGCATTTTTTGAAAATGCCCAAGCAGATGCTATGGAAAGAAAAACAGCATTTCTTATTGGAACAACTATGGAATAGTCAAACTTGGATGGTATGTTCATTTTTGAATATGTTAGAGCATTTGTTTTTTCATACAATCCTTTCATGAATTCTATGTCAATTATCTTGTGTTCCCGAAATTTTAGTATTTTAGAAAAATGCTTTGCTGCATTTAGCTCTTGATCAGCCTTTTGACCATAAGAAAAAGTGATCCCGTAAATGTCATAACGTTTACGCAAATAGATGGTAGTGCATACAGAGTCTATTCCACCGCTAAATACTACAATTGCTTTCAATTCAAATACGGTAATTTTCAACCAAATAAAATGCTTGACTAGGCAATTGTGATCAGTGCTGCTCCGCACAATATCAGACCCGCACCAGTAATGATTTTGAATATGCTCTCCCGGTGCACAATTTCTCTAAAATACAAAACTCCCCAAGATATTGCAAATAGCGTAGCTGTCTGTGATATGGGATAAGCAACAGTAATCCCAATCAATCCAACGGCTACTAGGACTGATAAACTTCCCATGTTGAATAAACCTCCAGAAAGAACTCCTGCCATCATTTCTCTTTTTGCAAATTTTCTTGAAAGTAATAACAATGGTATGCCAATTACAAAGATAGAAAGGCTAGATGAAAAGAATCCAGTTTGAAGTGAATGGGTAGCTTGAAGCGGAATAACGTAAGAGCCTCCTACTAATCCTGAAGCCACTGCAATGAGGTATCCCTTCTTCTGTACTGGTTGATTCTTTGAGGTATTTGAGATAAAAATTAATCCACCAAGCAGCAATCCTACTGCAATAATGGCAAGAACCATGTAATTGAATTTCTCATCAAAATACAAAATCCCCCACAAAAATGATACAAGAATACTAAAACCTGCAAGAAATGGAGATGTCCTAGAAAGACCAATCAATCTAACTGAATAAAGAGCAAGTACATTCCCAGCTGTCCATATTGCTCCACTTAGTAATCCTGCTGGCAAAATCTGGAATCCCCAAAAAAAACCAATTGGAATAGCAAATAGGATAACGCCTATACCAGTAGCACCCTGCAATTGCCAAATGTCTGTAACTCTAACCTTTCTAATAGGAACAAAAAAACTTCCCCAACATATGGCTGCACCAACAGCAGAGAGTAAACCCAACGAATTCAAAGCAGCTCAATTGTACGAAGTGCGGTATAACTCAGTTTCTATTTTCTTTCAGTTCTAAAGTTTAATTTGGAGATTCATGATGTTTTGATATGCAATACCTCAAGGTAGAAAAAGAGAACGACATTGTCCAAATTACAATAGATAGAGCAGATAAGCTAAATGCAATGAGTCTTGAAGTCATGAATGAGTTTATTTTGGTTTTAGATGAATTGGAGAAAGACTCATCAAAAGTGATCATAATTACAGGAGCCGGACAAAAAGCATTCTCTGCAGGTGCAGACATTGAATACATGAGCAAGATTGGGCCTACAGAAGCAGAAAAATATGCACTCAAGGGCCATGAGGTTCTAAACAAGATAGAAAAATTGGAAAAACCAGTAATAGCTGCAATAAATGGTTATGCACTTGGAGGTGGCTGTGAGCTGGCACTCTCTTGTGATATTAGGTTTGCATCACCAAATGCACAACTAGGCCAACCAGAAGTAACATTAGGTATCTGTCCGGGATGGGGTGGTACACAGAGATTGTTGCGAATTGTGGGCCCTGCAAGAGCAAAAGACTTGATTTTCTCAGGTAGAAGAATTAGTGCAGAGGAAGCTTTGTCAATGGGTCTAGTCAACAAAGTTTTTTCATCTGAAACTCTACTTTCCGAAACCAAATCTTACGCTGAAAGTGTTGCAAAAAACAGTAACTTTGCAGTTGGCATATCTAAAATGCTTGTCAATAAGGGAATGGATGCAAGTTTAGATACTGGACTCAATCTCGAAATTTATTCATGGTCTCTTTGTTTTTCAACCAAGGAGAGAGAAGATAGGATGAATTCTTTTCTACATAAAAAATAACTAGATAACAGTAGCTCCCCTGCTTGGTTTGCATATTACTACCGTACAGTCTGTCTTGGCTGAAGCAAATCCCTTTTTCATGGAGTCCAATATTTTTCTAGGATTGCTGGATATTGATGTAAAAGCAATTACTGATGGTCCAGCCCCACTAATTGTTACTCCCATAGCGCCTGCATCAAGGGCATTGTTCTTTACTTTATCAAAACCTGGAATCAGATGCTTTCTTGCTGGTTCCACTATTATGTCATTTATGGAACTACCTATCAATTTAACATCTTTTCTCATAAATCCGACAGTTAATGCAGATGCGTTTGAGAGATTCTTGACATGATCTGAGAGTTTTACTTGTTTTGGAAGAACTTTCCTTGATACTTCTGTCTTTTTTTGGGGTACGTGAATTTTTGGAATAGCCACACAAAGAATCAAGTCTTTGGGGGGATCGATCTTTATTACATTAAACGGATCTGTTCTTACTATGACAAATCCTCCTAGAACTGACGCAGCGACATTATCGTAATGAACTGATCCTGCACTAGCCATCTCGCCTAGTCCTGCATATTCGACCAAGTTATTTCCATCAAGTTTTAATTTGAACAAGGCATCAAAGGCAACCGCCGCAGCAGCTGCTGAGGCTGCACTGCTACCCATCCCAAAACCTGTTGGTACTCCCTTCTTAATTTTTAGAACCAGGCCAGTTTTTATTTTAAATTTTCTAGCCATCTCTTTTATTACAATGCCTGCAGAATTTTTTTCCGGTTCAATGGGGACAGAATCAAGACTCTGAATTTTGATTCCTTTACCTTCCTTTTTTAACTGGATTTGATCATAATATGCATCCAATGCCAATCCAAAAACATCAAATCCTGGACCCAGATTCGCAGTAGAACATGGAGCTTTTACAGTTACACTTTCAACCATAATCTTCCATCTCTTCTCCCATGTTAAGAATTCTACTCAATGCTGCATGAAGGTTAATCATGCCATCTCCTGTAGCGTTTGAAATTGGAATCAACCCCTGAGCAAATCCCCCTAAATTCATACTCCTCAAAAGACTTGAGGTAAGGGTATAAGTTTCACCATCTGATTCTTTTGCAATGGTTTCTTCAAGGCTAGCCATGTTTGAAGACCATTTTAGTATGTCTTTAATTTTGTCTTCTATAAGATCTACTTTTGTTATCACATTTACTTGGGGTAAACCTAATCTGAGTTTAACAGATGTTGCAAGTAATGCTATTGATACAAAATTAACTGCTGTTGTAATGAGAGAGCCATCATGAAGAAATACCGAGGTCTTTTGTTCTGCATTTAGGTTTTGCACAAAAAAGAGCCCGCTAGCTCTGTATGCAAATAACTCAATTTGACCAGGGGTATCCACTATTAAATAATCTGGATTCACGTTATCAATCTCACGTTGTAATTCGTCAATCTTGGAAGCAATGAGATCACTTGCCATGATCATGGCTCCGTTTGGACCTAGGTCATACTGTCTCATTATTGATACCATATCCACATAATCTCTTACATCCACATCGCATGTGTATGGGAGATTTTCTACTCCGGGATCCAAATTTAACATTCCAACAAAATGGTTATTTCTAGTATAATAATCAAGAATTTTTGAAGCCAGTAGAGATTTACCAGATCCTGCAGTTCCTACAAGAAAAATCACTTTCATTTTTGATCAGCTATTTTATGCTGAGCTTATATTTCCATCCATGAATAGAGCATGCGATGAATTGGAAGCTATTGGCACTGCCTGTAAGTGTAATACCATTTCTGATTATTGCTGCCACGTTTAATGTTAGTCTTGCAAATCTGCTTGCGGTAGGCATGGTGCCATTTATTGGAGCAGCATTTGCCATGGCCTGCAAGCTATTTACTCAAGGTTTGAAATTCAATTATTTAGTTAGGAAATTTCTAGGGCCTATCGATGTAAACTGGAGAACAATTTCGGTAAGGATAGGAAGTGAGTTTGTCACATCAACAACCCCCTCTTTTGTCGGGGGTGAGTTGGTAAGAATTATGTGGTTAAGTAAGAAAGGCGTGCCAGTTGGGAAAGCATCCTATGTTACAATTGTGGAGATCGTAACAGAGGTTTTGGTATCCGGAATATTTGCTATTACCGCTGCAGCCTTTTCCTTTGCATATGGAGCATATGTAGTAGGTATAGCTATACTTGCAGTTAGTTTGCCCATAACCGGGGTTTGGGCCTCGCTATTTTTCCTATCATCTAAAAGAACGTTTCAGGTACCAGGATTGATTTCAAGAATTGCTGCAAGAGTGGGAAAAGGCCGCTCTTTGCAATATATTGAAAAGACAAATCTTTGGATGAAAGAAATTTGTGATATGAGTAGGGAAACACGGCACAATAAACAAATGAAAAAAGCTTTTGTAGTGTCAATGATAATTTCGGTATTCACCTGGTCATTTTATGGACTTTCGTTTATGATAATCGCAAATGGGGCGGGCTATGTCACAGACTTTTTCCATTCTCTAATGGCTACAATGGCTGCAAATGCGATAGGAAATCTTCCAGTAACTATTGGTGGTTCTGGTCTGACCGAGTTTGCTATATGGGCCTATCTTGGACATCTGAATACGTTAACATATGAAGCTGCAAAGAACAGCCTTCAATGGAATATCATCATAGCTTGGAGGATTGCAACTTATCACGTAGGTCTGGTCATAAGTTGGCTATTTCTCATGAAGGTAGTCTATCCAAGTATCAAAAATCAAAAAGCTCTATAGAAAGCACTTTATCTTCACTATCTTTACTTTTTCATTGTGGATTACTCAGGAAAAATAGTCGTAATTACTGGGGCATCAAGTGGCATCGGAAAAGAAGCTGCACTAGAATTTGCTAAATTACGCGCTTCTGTTGTGCTTGTTTCGAGGGATAAGAACAAACTTGAGGAAGTTGCAAAAGAACTCTCCAAATATCAAACTCAAATTCTTGTGTGTGCTTGTGATATATCTCAAAAGGGCCAAGTAAGTCAAATGAGCAAGCAAGTCTTAGAAAAGTTTGGTACTGTTGATATACTTGTAAACAATGCAGGTTTTGGAATTTATGGTGTATTCAATGACCTCAAAGCAGAAGAAATAGAGTCACAGATGGGAACAAACTATCTCGGCATGGTATACTGCACCAAGACTTTTTTGCCAAAAATGCTAGAACAGAAATCTGGCCATATCGTTAATATAGCTTCAGTTGCTGCAAGTTTTGGCATTCCTGGAATGGCGGGTTATTGTGCATCCAAGTTTGCAATGTTGGGTTTTTCAGAATCATTATATCATGAGCTGAAAGGAAGCGGTGTAGGAATAACAGTCGTAAGCCCAATAATGGTAAAAACTAACTTCTTTAATCATAATTCATTTAACAAAATGCCAAGATATACCATCGCTCTTAGCGCAAATACTGTAGCAAAAGCTGTTGTAAGAGCTGCCTCTTCGCCTAGACTTGAGATTGTAGTTCCTCAATTTGTAAGGATAGCTATATGGTTCAAGCAGACATTTCCATATCTGATAAATCCAATAGTCGGTCTAATTTTTAGAAGATCAAAAGCAAACTAATTTCGTGCTTTATTCCTCTGGCTCCTCGGAGCTAGCGGAATCAGAATCAACGTCCATCATATCAAGGCTTGTAAGATCAAATTGATATATCGCATCCATGTCGATTTCCATCTCCTTTTTGAGGAATTCTATGAGCTTTTTGCCTAAAGGAGCCTTGTAAGCATTGATTGTGAACTCATAGACCGTACCCTTCATAAGGTCTGACGACTTGGTCTTTTTTGGCAAACTCATACCTTCTATGATTTTCCTGCCATCTTCTACAGCTTCGTAAACCTGAGCGTCTATTTTCATATCCTTGTCGTATATCTCAAGTATGTAACCTGTTCTTGTAATGGATTCTGGCTTTCCAAATTTGGCATTTTTTATCTCATCTTGTGCCCACTTTGGAATTTCTTTAGTCACCTCTGCTCACCTTTGTAATTAAGCCTGTTTTTCTTTCTTACTTGATTGCCACCAGTCACGATATTCATCATGTTTGTCTTCTCGTGTCTTCTCGCGTTTATTTAATCTGTATTTGATATCGCTTATCTGTTCTCTGGTGGCAAACAATCCACATTTTTTACAAATGAAATGCTTTGTGTTAGAATCAAATTTCATTTCTATCTGAACCTGCTTGGCTGCACACTCAGGACACTCGGTCAATGACGCGATCACTAGAGTTATCCATAAAAGCTTTTGCTAGTTTCTGGTACGCGGTCTATGTCTTCATCCCTCTTCGGTCAGTTCGCCCATCGAAAAATGCCGCGTACCAGAATTTGAAATTATATTTTAAAAATTATAATCCTTTCTAGTCTTCGAGCATTTCTGAAATGATCTTCGCAGTTCTCTTAGTCCCATTTCTATCATAATTTTTGGCAAATTCTGCCAGATTTTCCTGATACTTGTTGTAGTTATTGTGTATTTCAGAAACTGCACTCACTGTTTGCTTGGCGTTGGTAGCAAGAATGCCAAGTTTTCTCTCTTCGGCCCATTTTATCTGATTTGTATGTTCGTCATAGACAGGAATTCCTATGATTGGCTTTGCCTTTGCACCTAATATCTCTCCCATTGCAGTATGAGAACCATTTATCACAGCATATTTACACAAATTCAAGACAGTGTCTTTTTCTTGTTCAGAGAGAAATCCGACATCCATCTGAATCCAATCAATATCCTTCTCAAAAGCTTCAGAAATTGAGTACGTCTTACCGTCCTTACCAAGTACCTTATCCAAAGAGGGGTCATTTTTTGCATGTGAGACAATCCTCCTCTCATCATTCATTTCAGTGGCATGAAAGACCTTTTCATATTTGGTGGAAGTTACCTTATTTGTTGACTTGTTACCAGTTATCATCCAGTATCCAAAACTATCTACATTTTCAATCAATTTCTCCAAATCTGACTTTGTACCATGATTAATTGTAGTGCTGTTTGAAAAATGACCAGCATATACTATTTTTTTCTTTAATCTTTCAGGAAAGTTGAGGTTGTACTCACATATGGTATAAGGAGGAGGGGAATCTGCAACAACTATCTTTGAAGCCTTTGCAATTTTCTTTGATATGTACATTACTGCTGGATAAAAAAAGGATCGTGATACCCAAAGCTTAGGTCTGAATTGATTTGTAATAAAGATGGACTTGACATTTCTCTTTTCTGCTATGATGTTTGAACCTACATCACCATCATTAACAACAAGATCAAATTTTTGCTTATCATACAATTTTCCTTCAGCGATTAGGTATTTTGTCATCACTGAAACAAGAGGTTGTCTGCCTGCAACAGGAAGGAGAATGTTGAATAGAGATAAAGTAATGCTTGGACCACATTTACCATCAATGGGTGTAGGAATTGTTATATTGTGAAGATTTTCTTTTTTTGCAGGAAATCTCTTGAGGAGCTTTTGGTAAATCTCTCCACTACTTGAATAATGAATATCCAGGTCGTCCTCTACGTTTTGGTGAATTACATCATCAAGGGCCATCATTCTGGTGAAATGGCCATTTCCCCATGGATTAATGAACCCGCCTATCTTTTTCATGCATGCAACTAAATTAGTCCTACTTAAATTCTCAATGATTCATTCTCAGAGAATCAATTATATCGTGTACATTTTTTGGTCCCACAGTTAGCGATATTGATTCAAGACTTTTCAACGCATCGCTAACATTTTTTTGAATTTTCTTTTTTGGAATGTTTCTTTTGGTAAATTTTGATTTACACAAGTTCTCTAGATTTGTAAGATACTTCTCTAATCCTATTTGCCTAGAATTTTCAAGAATACTCGAGTCCATGCCAGCAAGTGGAAGCCATGGCACCAAGTTCTTCTGAAACACAGATTTCGTACTATCTTCTACAAACCATACAGGTAATGCAAAGGGCAAGATTGGTAGTGCTACACGCTTGATTTTTTTGGAAGAGGTAATGGATACCATGAGATTAATCATTACTAGAATTTTCATTAATGGGTCTTGAGTCTTGGGCATTTTACAGAATTGAAGCGCAATTTTTTCTTGAACAATTGATGGTAACATCCTGTTTATCATTTTAGATATTTTGAGAAGATCTGAATCACTTGAGTAACCTACGATCATCTTTACATCAAAACCCATTTTGATGCTCTGTAGACATGCTATTGCAGATAACTCATCATATATGCAACAAAGCATGCTTTCCTTTTGAGAATTATATGGAATTCCTCCTAGTCCCTTATCTACAAAAATGCAAACATAAGCATACGATTCTGTAAGATATGTGTAAAGCAATCTGCTGTGATCTAATTCCAAACCAGGCTTTACTTGCAGATCAATGGATTTCTCGATTAAAGATGAAGTTGCAGCAACTTCCAAATCTTTTGTCAAGTAGTTTGTAGATTTTCCTTCAACCTTGATGTAAAATTTCTCACCTTTCAATAACAAATTCATACTCGTACTTGTAATTGTGGAAAGTACAGTATCAAACTGATTCTTAACTTCTTTTGCAATAGCTATTCGATCAATACCAAAAAGTGATCCAATTGTAGAGGAAGCAAAAACAGGATCATTTGCTTCTACTACTATTACAGAATCATTCTTTCGTACACAAGTGAAGCGCTGTTTTTTGATCTTGAGAATCTTTGAGATACTTGTTTCTAAGTCACCCATCTTATTTAATGAGAAAACGGATGGAAAAACAACCAGCACAGTCTTCTCACTCATTCTGTTTTCAGGGTTTTTACTCATTTATAATTCTAGGAAGCCAACCTAAATAATTATATGACCAAAATGAATGCGTTTTCTTATGCATAGCTTTACTGTTGAGCAGATACAACAGTTAAACGAAAAACTGAAGGCGCCACAAGACGTTCTCAAATGGGCCTTAGACAATCTTCACCCCAAAATAGCCATGGCATCAAGTTTTGGAGCCGAAGATGTTGTAGTAATTGATATGATGATGAAGATAAATCCAAAAGCTAGAATCTTTACGCTTGATACTGGTAGATTAAATCAAGAGACATACGATGTCATGGATGAGATAAGAAACAAGTACAACATGAACATCGAAGCAATGTTTCCCGATTCTAATGAAGTTGAACAAATGGTTAATGTCAACGGCATGAACTTATTTTATCAAAGTATGGGAAATCGTAAATTATGCTGCGGCATCAGAAAAGTTCATCCACTCAAGAAAATGCTTTCGACCGTAGATGGATGGATCACTGGACTAAGAGCTGACCAAACTGAAGTAAGATCTAACGTCCATAGTATTGAGATTGATCCGCAACACAATGGTATCATAAAAGTAAATCCAATAATTGAATGGACATGGGAGCAAACTTGGGATTATATTAAGAATAATAACGTACCTTACAACAAACTTCACGACAAGGGATATCCTAGCATAGGATGTGAACCTTGTACACGTGCAATCAAACCGGGAGAACCATTACGGGCAGGACGGTGGTGGTGGGAAACAGATCCTCAAAAAGAATGTGGGTTGCATGCGGAACATGGAAAGTAGCATTCTAGGTAATATGATATGGGTACTGCGCAACCACATGGCGGTAAACTAGTAAACAGATCTACAAACAAAAATCAAGATAACCTGTTTTCGATACAAGTCAATGCTGACCTGGCAAGCGATATTGAAAATATATCTGATGGTATTTTCAGTCCACTTGAGGGATTTCTTCTACGAGAAGATTTTGAGAAGGTAATCACAAAGGGAAGATTAGCAAATGATCTTCCCTGGACAGTTCCAATAGTACTTGATGTTGATAAAGAAACTGCAACAAAGATGAAAGATGCAAAAGATGTTGCTCTAAGTGTTAATGGTACAAATTTTGCGGTCTTGCATGTAGAAGAGATCTACACCTTTGATAAAAATGCGACAGCAAAGGGAGTTTATGGTACAACTGATGAAAAACACCCCGGAGTAGCAAAAACCATGTCAATGAAAGAATCTCTGGTTGGAGGAAAAATTGATTATATTACAAGACCCGCAGAAACGCCAATTCGCAGATACCGAAAGACTCCAAGAGAAACAAGAGAACTATTTGAGAAGGCAGGGTGGAAGACAATAGTTGGATTTCAAACTAGGAATGTACCTCATGTTGCACATGAGATGCTTCAAAAGGCATCACTGAACACACACGATGGGCTTTTTGTTAATCCTCTAATAGGGAAGAAAAAGTCAGGCGATTACAAGGATGAAGTAATAGTTGCATCCTATGAGACACTGATCAAGTATTACTATCCGCAGAATCGGTGCTACCTTGGTACACTACACACCGAGATGCAATACGCAGGTCCAAAGGAAGCTATTCATCATGCCATAATGAGAAAGAATTTTGGATGTACTAATATCATAATAGGCAGAGATCATGCTGGTGTGGGCAATTACTATGATCCCTTTGCTTCACAGAGAATATTTGACGATTATCCTGACATTGGAATTGAACCTATATTCTATCCTGCCTTCTTCTATTGCAAAAAATGTTTGTCCTTTGCAAGTGAAAAAAATTGTCCACACGGACAGGAATTTCAGGAACAGCTCAGTGGTACCAAGCTTAGGACAATGATCCTTGAAAAACAAAGTCCGTCAGAATACATGATCCGACCTGAAGTATCAAAGATCCTTATGAATTGGGATAATCCATTTGTAGACTAGATTTTTATTGAAATGAACCTAGCTCATCTTATGCGTAGTGTGATACTTGCTGTACTTTTGCTGGTAACGCCACTTTTGCCTGTATACGCTCAAGAATCTACGATGAATCCATCTGTTCATTATGATTCAATCGAGATACCTGCTGGCGCATTTAATGTTGTAAGAGATAATGCTACTCTCTTCAAGCTACCTCATGAACATGTTACTAATTGGCAACTTACCATGGAAAACAAGCTCACATATGCAAACCCAAATGGCAGTGCCATAATCAGACTTTACGAAGATCCTACGGAACAGAAATTCATAGAGGTTGGGATGGGCAGTCCTCCAGATTATAGATTATGGGTAGCTGTCAATACTCCAGATGATGGATACTTTGTGATTATAGATGAAAGGACAGGTGGATGGAGTCCAGGCCAGCTAGTAACAGTACAACACACAAGTAATGGTGGGCTATCTGCGTCAATAGGCCAACAGGTGCTTGTTGACAATTTGGATGTGGCAGGATTTACAGTAAGGGATATTACCGCATCTGGGCTGGACTCAACTTCTGACCCTCCAGCTACGTCTTCGGGAAGCGTTTCCATAAATATAGTCTCAGGAGATCCTGCACAAAACCCGATCTTCTATCTGCCATTTATTGTAGTTGGAGTAACTGGAGCCTTGATTGCCGTTTTAATAAAGACTAAGAAGAGATAGTTTTGTAATAATTGCACTCTCTTTTTATCTGACAGACTGTACACATTGGAGATATTGGTTTGCAGATATTCTGGCCATACATGACAAATGTATCATTTATCCGAATCCAATGTTTTCTTGGAATTTTTTTCATGAGATCAACCTCTGTATCTTCAGGGGTCTTTGTCTGGACAAGCCCAATCCTATTTGAAATTCTATGCACGTGTGTATCTACAGGTATGGCAGGCTTGTCAAATGCGTAAACCAGAACACAATTTGCAGTTTTTCGACCCACGCCTGGCAGCTCAATTAGTTTGTCCAATGTTTGTGGTACTTTACCGGAATATTTTGAATCTATTATGGTCGCTACTTCTATTATGCGCTTTGCCTTTACGTGATAAAATCCTGTTGATTTAATAATTTTTTCAACATCTGAAATCTTTGCGTTGGCAAGAGCGCGGGCTGTCTTGTACTGTGAGAATAATTTTCTGACCACTGTAGATGTATTTTCATCTCTTGTTCTTGCTGAAAGTATTGTTCCAATGAGAATGCTCAAAGGGCTTCCATTTTCAGCTTCGCGTAATTGCCGTAATGCAGTCATTCGGGGTGGCTTGACCGCATCCATTGTCTTTATCATTCCATCTAGAATTTTTCCTATCTTATCCAACTGATCACATTTGATCATAAAGTATTATATCTGTTATAACAAGATCATCATATTGGAGCTAACAAAAGAAGAAGAATCTGTACTTGCTGGAAAACATGGAGAAACTCTTGCGCTTGCATATAGAGTTCTCGTGGCAATAGGGGAGGCTACGGGGGCAGACAAGCTGATTCCAGTAGAGTGGGCTCATCTATCTGGAGTAAATTACAATACAATAGGTGATGCAGGGGAGGAATTTCTTTCACATCTTAGCAAAGATGCAAAATTTAAGATAAAAACCACTGTAAATCCTATGGGATTTGATTCTGATAGTGTTTCAAAGTTTGAACTTGATGAGGAATTTATCAAAAAACAACAAAGCATCAGACAATCATATGAGAAGATGGGCGCCATCCCATCTTTTTCTTGCATTCCATATGAAATCTTTGAGCTGCCAAAAAAAGGAACCCAAGTATCTTTTGCAGAAAGTAATGCTGCCATTTATGCAAATTCAATTTCTAACCTAAAAACTAACAAAGAAAGTGCGTTTAGTGCACTCGCAAGTGCACTCACTGGAAAGAGTATCTATTCTGATTTACGAGATGATGAAAGTAGAAAACCAAATCTTACCATAAGAATGAAGACCAAACAGAAAGATGAACTGACATACGGTTTGTTGGGATATTTTGCGGGAAAGGAGGCAGGAAGCTCAGTTGCCATATCTGGCGTAAAAGAACTAGACAGACGTAGCTGTAAATCATTATGCGCAGGAATGGGAACATCTGGAAGCTGTGGTATGTTTACTTTTGGGGAAGGGGAGAAGGGAGAAAAAATAGACTTTGATGATAAAGAAATGAAGAATGTCAAAGACGAACTCAATACGGCAGAATCAGGAGATGTTATTACACTAGGAAGTCCACAACTTGGACTGGAAGAAATATCAGATCTGACAACTAAACTAAAAGGACGATCATTTAGAAAACGCTGCATGATTTTCTGTCCACGTGCTATACAGGGACAGATCAGAAATCTAGGTTATGACAAAGAGCTAAGCCGAGCTGGCACAGAAGTACTCTATGATTGCTGCATATGTTTGACTCCGCTTATAGACAAAGAAGATGTTGATTCCGTTATTACAAACAGCGTCAAGGGGGCATATTATCTGAGAACATCAAACGGTGTAGATGTCAATCTAAAAAATCTTAATCAAATTATTCAAGAGGAAACAAAATGAATGTTAGGATAATCGTTAAGGGAGAAGCAAAAGGCGCTGTACTTTGCGCACAAAATCCAGTGAATTTTCTTGGGGGTGTAGACAAGATGACAGGAAGGATACGGGATGAGAATCATGATCTCTTTGACAAATTTGTAGGAGGCAAGATTCTTGTCTTTCCAAAAGGTATAGGCAGCAGTGTCGGCGCATACACAATTTACTCACTAAAATACAACAAATGTGCGCCGCTTGCAATAGTATGCCTCAAGGCAGATATTACAACAGCATCGGGTTGTGCAATTTCAAACATTCCATTGGTTGTGGCAGAAAAGAAAGACTATGAATCCTTAAAAGATGGTCAAGAGGTCACAGTTGATGCAATAAAAGGCAAAATATTATAGCTTTACTCGTACTGCTGGGCCATTTGGTTCTGTTTCTTTGAATACAATCCCCTCAAATCGTAAAATCACTGTACCCTTTTGTTTCCAATGGTCAAATGGAGCCCCTGCCTTCTCACATGTGTGATCTAGAAATTCTTCTTCATTCCATCCATATTCTACAGGGACCTGAGGAAGTAGAAGACCAGAACCAAATTCCCATTTCACAATTAATCCATCCCTACCAACCCTTATCTTAGATGGATACTCTGATGGATCTTGTACCTTTACCACTTCTGGAGGAGTCAAAACTGTTACTTCAAAAGTAATCTTGTTTAATTCATCATATTTTACAGGTAAAAATCGAGGATCTTCTGTTGCTGATGATATAGATGCATCCACAAGAGATTGGTATAGTTTCCTATCTGGTGTTGGAAATCCTATACATCCTCTGAGGTTTTCTTCTTTGTTTAGAGTAACAAACACTCCCGAATTGAAGGAAAATCTAGATTTAATTTCACTAGAAGGTGCTGCCCTCTTTCCGGTTTCGAGATATTCCCTGACAACTGATCTTGCTGTCCTGACAAGCAACTCTCCATCGTGATCAGATATTACACTCATTTCAATCTCTGGTTTAGTTTTTCCACAAACTCTTGAATCTTCACCAAGTGAGTTCCTTCCCAGTAAATTTTCTTGCAACCCTTACAGCTCCAAAATTTGTCTTGCCTTTCATAAATTCTGAGAGGAATCTTCTCCATGATCCTTATTTTATCAATTGCTTCAATTTTTCCATTACAATCTCCACATCTTGAAGAGTTGGTATCAAGTACGAAATTTGAAAGACCGATCTTTTTTGCAATCTGGATGATCTGCTCAATTTCATCATTTCCTCTAATGAGAACTGTCGTAATACCATCTATCTTTTCAGCACTTTTGCAAAGATTTTCGTCTTTTGTAACTATGACGCGTCTCTGATTCTCTGCAAATTTGATCAATTCTGAATCCTCAATTGAAGACTCGTATTTGGAATCATAGCCAAGAATACGCAACTTTCTTGCCAAATTCCCAAGCATTGCATCTACAACAAAACTAGGCTTATGTACGCTCAATATCCTTGACCCATGCCTGATTCTACTATATGGCTATCGCCAGCAGGAAGTGCACGTATAAAATCATCAATATTAAATGCTTTAACAACGTCTTGGTTTTCTGCAAGTTTTAGAAATTCCAATCTTACCTTTTTTGCAAGATCCGTCATATCAGTTCCTGATGGTTCTATAATTACATAAAACAAGCATCTCATCTTCACTGGTGTTAGTGGACCACACATGATTGTGTAACTGTCATTTTTTTGATACAACCCTACGGCTAGTTGCAAGTTGGAAACTTGAACAAAGCTTCTAGTACCCTCTATTGGGAATGCACCCTTTGCAAGAAATTGACCCGTAGGTGCCCCCATCTTGATCTGATCTGGTTTTACCCAGTAGGCATTCAATCCATACACTCCTTCCCTCCAAGCTCTACTAAAACAGACTGTAGCTTGCGCTACTTCTGTTATACTTGATACCATGTCATCTTCACTATCCTTTAGGATAAAAAATGGTGATCCAACTATCTCTGCGTGGAAGACTCTGTCATCCTTACCTAGGTGTTTTCTTATTACAGACGAATTGGAAGATGAGTCTCGTCCTCCAATTGCCAAAAGCCCATCTGAAGTAAAAAACCATCTGTACCTTTCATACCACTCTTTCTTTTTCTGTATTGCAAAAACAATGGAATCTTGTGTAATGGTGGCCTGTTTTCTGAATGCCCCCAAATTCTTTTCAGTCTTGATTTTTTCTGACCCTATTGTCTCAATTGCTCTTAATTGTCGTTT
>JBARDK010000163.1:0-1962 GCA_049795075.1 Nitrosotalea sp.
CCCTAAGTCCTCGCGAAGAGTTTCACATCTTCCCTGAGGAGAGAAGCAGTGTATTTGGAGATTTGACTATTGAATATACAGTACCCGGATATGAAGGCAAAAGAATGAATCTTTCTGATCATCCGGATGGATATCTGATAGGCCCAAGTCTTAGCAGTGCAGAGTTGGTGGATACTAGTGCCGAACTAGTCATAGCAATTGAGAAGGGCGGTCTTTTCACAAGATTTGTAGAAGAAAAAGTGCACAAAAAATTCAAGTCAATTATAGTGGATACTGCAGGTCAGGCACCACGTTCTACAAGAAACCTTTTGAGAAGATTGAATCAAGAATTGGGGCTTCCAGTAGTAATTCTAGCTGACGGCGACGTATATGGAGAGCACATTGCCATGGTTATAAAATCTGGATCAGCGAATGCTGCTCATTTACGTGAACTAACTGTTCCAGATGCCAAATGGCTTGGAGTATGGGCTACTGACATTGAAAAATACAAACTCCCTACGATTCCAATGACCGAATCTGACATTAAAAGAATCTATGATCTACAAAAGGACCCGAGATACCAAGAAGGAAACTGGAAGAAACAATTAGAAGTCTTTCTAAAACTTAAGAGAAAAGCAGAATTAGAAGCATTCTCAAAATACGGCCTGACAAATATTACCGATAAATATCTTCCAGCAAAACTAGAAGAATCAAAGAGCTTCTAGTTTCTTTATTCTTAGCGTAAGAACGCCGTTTCTGTATTTGAAATCATGTATGCCCATGTCTGGTGTTGTCTCGATTGGGACTTCCTTTGAAAAGTGACCTGAACCTCGTACATATAAGACTCCGTTAATTAATCTCACAGTTACCTGTTCTTCTGGGCCTGGTACCTCTGCTACAAATACAATTTCATTATCACCTTTAATCAGATCATACACCCAATTCTTTGTCTCTGATTCTTTAGGAGCATATTGCGGCTGACTATCTTTTGTCATTTTCTTGAGTACTCTTACCCAATAAATCATGATTACAGCAGTTATTCCAATTAAAATGAAGCTAACGTATCCTGCATCATCTCTTAATGATAATACGTATACAATTCCCAAAAATAGCAAAACCATAAGAGGTATTATGAAATCAAACGACTTGTCATTAGAATATCGGCTCTTGTAGCTAGTCAATCTGTTCTGTATCAACAACCATCCATCCAAATATAAACACTCGTCGATTTTGCAATCTAATTCTAGTTTATGCTCTATGCGTACATGTTCTTAATTGTCGACTGAGGGTTTTGAGGTTCCCCACCTCTTGAAAAGATCATGCTCGATGTTAAATTGGTCAAGACACTTTCCAACCACATGATTTATCAAGTCATCTACATTTTTTGGCTTGTTGTAGAATCCAGGCATTGCAGGCAGGATGACTATTCCTATTCTTGCAAGCTTTAGCATGTTCTCAAGATGAATGCCCGTTAGCGGTGTTTCTCTTGGAACAATTACCAGCTTGCGGGATTCTTTTATAGTAACACCTGCAGCACGTGCAACAAGAGTTTCTTCATAGCCATTAGCTATGCTTGAAAGCGTCTTCATGCTACAAGGTATTATGATCATTCCATCTGTTTTGTACGTACCGCTTGAAACACTTGCAGCCATATTGGAATCCTCAGAATAACTACCTGCTAATGATTTGACATAGTTTAAATCAAAATCTGTTTCCAACGCCAAGCACTTTTTAGCCCATTCGGTCATTACAAGATGAACATCAATATTGCAACGTTTCAGGACTTCGAGCATTCTTATTCCATACACAATACCAGAACTGCCTGTCATACCTACTACTAGTCTCATGACAGAACTGCTCATCTTCGTTATTTAATTTCATAGCTTTGGGCATCTTTAATTATGGCAAAATTTGTCTCAGCACTTGTGAGTGTAAACATAGATGACGTTGAAGAAAAACTTGTTTCAGAACTCAGGCTATCTC
>JBARDK010000164.1:0-27784 GCA_049795075.1 Nitrosotalea sp.
ATCCTGCATTGTGCACAGCCTAGTCTGCAATCCATTCCTCACATGAAATGGAATTGTTTTTATCGCACTTGATAAAAAAGAGCAAACCTGACTAAGGAAAACTAATCATTGCAACGCCAAACTTCCAAGCGTGTTATTCCATTCTTCGATAAATCGCTTTAAAATCCTCTGCAATCAGATATGTGGTATTTTGAAGATGCGTAACTTCAGTCATGTTTGATTTTCCTCTAGCCATCTGTCTCATCTGCGTCATGCACATGTGAATATGATAATGATCAGGCGGATCATCAGCAGACCAGGCTTGAAAACACTCTATAAAGTCAAGGCAGAAATTCAAGACAATCAATTCCCAGTCTTTGGTATTAATTGGATATCCTATGCCGTGAGCAAGCAAGCGGAATTCATTGCTCCTATCAATAAGAAGCATCTGTAGGGATTTGTGCGCTTTTTTTAAATCGTAATTATCTAGTGCACTTGAGCCTTGCATGATATATCATTACGCAGAAATCGTATTTTAAGATGGAGTTAACGCTGATCTAATCTTAAGCAGAACTTGGCGTAACATTGAGTAGAAATTGCTTGCTGATTGAATAGAAATCATTGTCGTCACCGTTGAACTTTGCAAAAACATTGTAAGTACCACCACTAATTCCCTTTGGTGTAGCAGTCCAACTTACGGCAAAATTTCCACTATTGTCAGTTGTAGTGCTTGTAAGGATTCTAGTGTGATCATAAGGCGAGTCATATTCTATAAATACAATCATGTTTGGAAGTGGTGTTTTGTCATCTGAGGTCAAAAGGGTTCCTGAGAAAGTCATGTGGTATCCCTGTTGTACCGTGACAGGTATTGACTTTAGATCCAGTGTAGTGTGATGTATCAAATAGTACTGTCCAAATGCCAGTGGCTGGAAAAGCATAATCATTACTCCCGCTACTAATATCGTAACAATGAAGAATTTTTTCAACTCATTCACTATATGTTGTTTTTAATCGCTTAAAAATCTAACACAAAACCAGTAATGGAATAGTCGTATCAGTTATACTTTGATCATGGAAGATTTTATCTTGTTGAGGTAGACATAACCCAATGCAATTGAGAGAACAGCTATGACTCCAATTATGATACCCATCTTTTCATAGAGGGCAATCCACAAAATACCAACTGCAAGCATTATTGCAGCCCATGTAAAATAGTAGCCATAGTCTTGTGTCAAGTGAGGCACATGCTTGTACTTGAGGCCAACTATTGTGGTATAAATTGAGACTGGAACCAAGAAGAGAGGGACTGACAGAACAAGCGGTATTGCATGCAACTGTACCAAGGCAGATACTGCAATGATGGAAAATATCATCACACTTGTAGTGAGTATACCATTTGTTGTGCGAATCTGAATACTGCTCAACGATATCAGTAGGGTTTTCTTTGATTTAAGCACTTAGAATCCAGGTCAGTTCCATTTTTTAAACTAAGGATTCTAGTTTTGTGGAAGCAATATCGTAAAAACCGTAGGGGGTGATTTAATAGATATGGATCCACCATGAGATTCTATAATGGCACGAACACTGGAAAGACCAAGACCTGTTCCATTTTGTTTGGTGGTAAACAATGGCTCAAATATTTTACTAATATTTTCCTTTGATATTCCATCTCCTGAATCCTCGAACTCTACTTGAAAATTAACAAAAACAAGTAATAGAACCATGGTATTAGTTATACCATGATAGAAAGACAGAGAATCAAGAAGATTCTTGTGCCACTTGACGACTCGAAAAATTCCCTGCGAGGCCTAGAGACTGGAATCCATCTTGCAAAAGAGCACGAGGCATCACTTACTGTTATTCATGTTATACACACGTCACACAAAAAAGAACTCAGGCAAAAAAAACTAGAAGAGGAAGTTCCGCCCGAATCTTTCCTTCTTGCAAAAAAACTTGCAGTCAAAAATGGTATTCCATTTAATAGCCGAATACTCACAGGAGACCCGGGACACTCCATAGTAGAATATTCAGATGACCATAACATCGATCTAATCGTAATAGGTGCAAGAGGCCTAAGTGACTTCAAAAAGATCTTTCTTGGAAGCGTCTCAAGTTATGTTATGCACACGTCTAAAGTCGCAGTAATGCTGATAAAATAACAAGGCTGTCGCCCGAATTTTCTGGCATGTTACCATAAACATACTGTATCACACTGTATCATCGATCTCCCCGCCAAGATACGTTCCATTCTCGTCATATACGTAAAATACCGTTGCCTCACTTGGGTCTGCTGCGTCTTTTGAGGCATGTCTAGTCATCTCTTTTGCTTTTCTTATTGCTATTTCGCAGTTGTCAAGATCTTCCACCACCCAGTGGCCCTCACCTTGAATCTCAGACTGGTCTATTCCCATTATGCGAAACTTGCCTTTTGGCGGCTTAAGTTCAGGAAAGTCTCTAAACATAGAATCCCAGATATGGTTCTAAAATAAAAATCTGCATAGCTGAAAATCCCTGATGTAGTGTATATAGAGTCCAGTTGTCAACAAATCTAATGTCAATTTATCGCATGTTGGGCAAGACGCTTTTGATAGCAGGAATATCGCTTGCAATACTTACAATGTTTGATTATGTCATATTTCTTGCATATAATTCCGGAGCCTCGTACGTCAACCCATATGAGTACATCCAGTATGGTATAACTGCGCTTTTGGCTCTAGCAGGGATTGTACTGATAATAAAAAACAAATCCTGACAAAACATTTTGAATAAAACAAACAGTATAATTTTTTAGCCAGTCTTGGTATCATGATACCATGAATTTTGGCCTCTGTCCCTTTTGCAACTTGCACAGGGAACTTGGCTCATATTATTCAAAAAAATATGGCAAGACAGTTGAGATATGCAAAGACTGTTACAAATCAAAACCACTCTGACTAGTACACAAACAAATTGCAGATTTTATCCCAAGTTTGCAAAGCTTTGAGAGCAAACATTGCTTGGCTGCTCATTTGTAACCTTGCAAATTTTGCTAATCAAGGTGTCTGCTGCCCCATCTATGCCTTGAGCCACACTGCTATTGGGGTTGTCAAGTTGAGAGCTTATCTGCTCCCAATTCATCCCAGAAAGAAGGCTTGGTTGGTATTGGGAGCCTGATACCATGTATTGGTTGGCAATATCTACAAAAGGTATGCCGCCTTGAGGGTTGTACGTATTGGCCAAAGCATCTTGATCAGGCGTTGGAGTCTGCATTGGATTGTGAGACCTGTCTTGAAGTTCTACTGTCTGAAAAGAGATGTAGGGGCTTGTGTAAGTTGACTCGTAGAAAGAAAATGTAGGAGTGTTAGGATATATGTCCGTAGGAGACGATTCCATGTAACTCAGGTTGGTGAAATTGCCAAATTTTGTAAGTGCTACTATCATACTCCACCTTTCGGCAGCACAATAGGGACAGTATTCTGCACCGAGATAAACAATGAGCGGCTTGTTGTTAGATGAAAGTGCGGGGCCAGAAATCTGGGTAGGAGAAAAAGTACTTCCCCGACCAATATGTGACAGCGTTGAATCATTTACATTTGATAATGAATTGTAAACATCTGAAGAGACGGGTTGTCCTATCAAGCTTGACATGCTACTGCCGTTATTTTGAGAAGAATAAACTAAAAATCCGATTATGGATGCAGCTGCGATTATAGAAACTATGAGTATGCTCTTGCGATTTATCTTTGGTTTTTTCTCAGCTCCATTAGGTTTTTGAGTGGGCATGAAATATCTACAAATCTACACGTAATAAGCTTAATTCATCTTTCGTGTGTTTGTACCATATATATTCAAAATAAAAAAGGAAAAGCTCCTTTACACTAGTTTCGTGCAGGGGTGCATGCTTGAATCCAATATTGCAGTACGCCTTGGTTTATCCCAGTGAACAATTTTGCATTCTCGTTGAATGTATTGATCGCTTGCTGAGTAGCATCAATTGCAGCCAGTACTACTTTATTTTGTACTGCTTGTGCCTTGATGATTTCTTCAGTTGTGTCGTTTGCTATCTTTATCATAGCTGCTGGAACATTTGTGTTTATGTTAGCTTTGGTTGCAAATTCATGATTCATGGAAATGGCTGATTCTGTTGCCTTTTGCCATGCTGCAACGTATGACTTTTGAAGACTTGTTATTGATTGATGATACTGTGGTATTGTTTTTTCTACCTCATCAAAAAATCTGTCTGCGTTGTGCTTGTAAACTGCGTGGATTTCTTTTGATTCTGTATGGAACTCTTTCGAGTCCGGTGCTAATTTACTCATAGATTCCTATGATTGGTATTAGCATATATACCTATTGGTAATAATTGGTAATAGTTGGTAATTAAAACCAAAAATCATAAGAGTTGGGTCTGAAGGCATGAGCAGATAACTTGACAGAACCTCAAATTGTATCAAAGTTGCTAAAAATATTAGAATAAATTATTTCAATATTATCAAAAGTCACTTAATAGTCCTACAAAATTCCAGACAAGCAATAGTTCTCAAAGCATCGTATTGCTTGTAAGTTAACCACTCTTGAAATTCCGTGTCCACGTTCCTGAATTTGAAGCGAACCAGAATTTTTCTTCGATTTGATGATCTTGCAATAGCTTGAAGAAATACATCTAGTTCTTCTTTGGCTACAGGTTTATTATCGATCAAAATTTTCTCTGTACTCATACTATCTAGTCTGTTCTCAGAATTATTTGTACACCAATATGTCACATTAGACTATGACACAAAATTTGAAAAATTTACTTATAAACGAATATTCTTCTAGATGAATTTTCTAAATCGATGTTCTATATCACGACAAATGAATCTTGCAATTTCCTCCTTGTCTTTCCACCCTGACACTGATTTTTTTTTAGAATCAACCAAGATCACATTGTTCTGGTTTGGATTTTTCCTATATCTTACTCCAATATCGTTTGCAATGATTACATCAGCATGTGATTCCTCTAGTTTCTTGCGCGATAAAGAAATCAACTTTTCCTTTGGCACATCAGTCTCTGCCTTGAACCCAACAAGAAAGACATCCTTCTGAATTTTTTTTATCTCGTTGATAATTTTTGGAACTTTTTTTAGCTTTACAATTATTCTGTCGGCATTGCTCTTGATCTTTGTCTTGCTTGGACTCTCTACGGTATAATCAGAGACTGCAGCAGCTAGCACAACAATATCAAATCTCTGCCTCATCTCACGCCTCACTGCCTCCAACATCTCACTGCTTGTCTTTATCCTCACCACTTTTGCTCCCTTTGGAGCAGGCTCTGTACCTGGACCATAAACAAAGGTGACCTTTGCGCCTGATGAGACAAGCTCCCTTGCAAGCAAAACGCCGGTCCTGCCTGTACTCTGGTTGGTTATGACACGGACAGGATCAATGTATTCTATAGTAGGTCCTGCAGTTATCAGCACTTTTTTTCCTTGCATGATAGAAGATGAGCCATATTTTTTCAATACGAAATTTAAAACATCTTCGGGCTCGGCAGCCTTTGCCTTTCCCTCGACAAACTTCGGAGAAATAAACCACACTTTCTTTTTTAGAAATTCAATATTTTTTACAACTGCTGGATTCTCATACATTGCCTGGTGCATGGCAAGTGAAATCACGATAGGAATCTTGGAACCAAACCCAACACTAAGCACTGTAGAAATAGGAGTATCGTCTATCCCGTTTGCAAGTTTTCCAAGCGTATTTGCAGTGCATGGATATACAACAATCAAGTCAGACTGTTTGTAGTCTGCAACCTTGATGTGCTCCAAGTCCCCTGTAAGTTTTGTAATCACCTCGTTTCCAGTTGCCCACTTGAAGTAGCTTGGTTTTATCAGATCAGTTGCTGCCTTGCTTGCAACACATGTAACGTCTCCGCCATGCCGCATCAAGAGCCTTGCAAGCTCGATTGCCTTGTATGCGGCAACACTTCCTGTAATGCACAATACAATTTTTTTTCCGGCAAGCTCAGAGCCGTCAGAGCTTACAATGTCAAGTGATGGATGTTCACGCAATTTCCTTTCTCAACCTTTCAAGTTCTGCTTTGTCAATTGAAAAGGAATGCTCCTGTGATGGAAACTTGCCAGATACCACATCGTTCTTGTAAGATGTAACTGCTTTTACTATATCTCCGGCAAGCTCAAGATATCGCTTGGCAAATTTTGGTTTTAGCTTTTCAAACAAACCAAGAATATCGTGAACAACTAGCACCTGCCCGTCGCAGTCAGGCCCAGAGCCAATTCCTATTGTAGGAATACTGATTGATTCTGTTATTATTTTTGATACCTCTCTTGTTACCATCTCTAATGCAATGCTAAAGGCGCCAGCTTCTTCAAGCGCCTTGGCATTCTGGATTAGATCGAGTGCGGCATCCTTTGTCTTTGCCTGCACCTTGTAGCCTTCCTGTAATGTAGTGGTCTGCGGCTGGAACCCAATGTGTCCCATTACAGGTATGCCGATATCGACAATTGACCTGACGGTATCTTTTATCTCAACTCCGCCCTCCAGTTTTACCGCATCAGCGCCTACCTTGATCAATCTACCGGCGTTCTTGATTGCCTGCGACTTGCTTGCCTGGTATGACATGAACGGCATGTCGGCTACAACCATCGCGTCCTTTCTGCCCCTGCTTACTGCCTCTGTAAAAAAACACATCTGCTCCATGGTAACAGGTATGGTGTTTTCATAGCCCAGCATCACCATTCCTCCGCTGTCGCCTACAAGCAAGATCTCAACGCCGGCTTTATCGCAAAGCTGTGCGGTGGTATAATCATATGCAGTGATGACAGTGATCTTTTTGGAATTTTTCATAGAAGTTATGTCTCTTACAGATTTAGGCATGTGCCATTCTCCCAAGATTGTTTTTTATTATAATGATGGACTGGTCAAGGTTCTTCTTGTTGTCAAACTTGAAATTTTTGTCCAGGCTGGACTTTGACATCTTTTTGCAGCTTTCAATTAAGAGCTGCATTCCTCTTGTTACGTTATCCACTATAGTAATGTCAGCAGTCTGTGCGGTGCGCGACATTGGGTTAAGATCAAATGTTATCACTTTTTTTCCAAATTTTTTCAAAGCAATGGTCCTGTCACCGTCTTCTAGCGGTACCAGTACGACATCTGCAATGAATATGCCGCGCTCATCCACAACTCTTCTTACACTGTCAAGGTTTGGAATCTTTTGCGAAAACTTGGCATCAAGTCCCAATACCTCTTTTGCACCATTTTTTTTCAGTGTATTAGCTATTGCCTTTTTTCTTTTTTCGCTTGCATAAAACAGGTTGACTTCAATCTTAGCCCCAGTTACTTTTGCAAGCAAGACTGTCTCTTTTGGACAAAGGGCAGCCAAGTTGCCGTTTACTGATATGACAGGCCTTTTTGCTAAAAGCAGCATGCGAGAGGCAGCCTTTATGGAACCATGAGAGGTCTTCGATGTCTTCTCTCCAATTAGATAGTCAAACATCTCGCCTCTGCCATGGGCCAAGAGACCTTCTTCTACAACCAATCCTTTTTTGTATCCACGAACGAGCCTCTCTCTGATATGCAGGGATGCAGCCCTGGGGTGAGATCTTGGAATCAGCACTAGGATGCTCTAGCTCCGCTTTTATCAATCTCTGTCTTGATTATTATCCCGTCGTGATATTTTTCTAAAATCTGTAAAACCTGTAACTCTCTTGTCTTTGGTATTAACGTAAATACAGTTTCTCCAAACATTGCAATGCCGCACTTGAAACCATGTTGTTGCAGGTCGTCAATTACCTGTTGCATCTTTGGAGTGATAACTCCAATATACTTGGCAAACTCTAGTGACATGTCAAGAAACTCCATCTGGTCCCTTGACTTGAGCAATCTTGTAACCATCTTTCCACCAAGGCCATTTATCTTTGAAAGATGTGTTCCGATGAATTTCTTTGTAGATATCGGAGAAAAACAAATTACAATTGCAGAATAATCAGTGTGGATCTTTTTGAGGCTGCCAATTCCTGGTGCGCCATGCTTTGTCCTTATCTCAAATCCTCCATGGTACGATGATAATACTGTCCCAAGTCCTGTCTTGCAGTGAATCTCTGCATTGTGAGCTATCTGCCCAACTTGTGTCCGAGAAAGATTTGTCCCAAGAGCTTTGTTTAATGCAAATGCCAAGCTCAGTGCAACAGCACCGCTTGAACCCAACCCGTAGCCCACGGGAATCTCGCTGTGGTGCTCTATCTCAAAAAAATAATTTGCCTTGGTAATCTTCAAAAATTCTCTTGCAACAAATTCTGATACCTGAGTATTGTCAGACTTGTAACCGGTAATGGTAATTCTAAAACCAGGCTTGCCAGATGTTGTAATCTTTACCTTTGTTGTGACGCCTTCTTTTATGCAAAATCCCGCCCCGATGGACCCTTTCAGTTCCGGCTTTAACGGCTCTACTTCGGCCTTGAAAAAGCCAGTTATGTGACCCGGTGCAAAGGCTGCTGCCTGCATGACTAGTTTAAATTTCGATAAAAATATAAAAATGATCATTATATTGTTTATACTAGTATAAATTGACTAAATTCATTCGGCGCCTGCAAAAGATAGGCAGCAGCATTCTGGTATCGTTGCCAATCGAGTGGGTGCAATCAAACAAACTTGAAAAAAGTGACGAGATAGAAATTGAGACAGGAACCAACAGCATATCAATTACCCTGACTGGAAGCAGCAGAGTACCAAAAGAAGTCGTGATACAATATCCGGTCTCAAAGGAGGAAAACATCAGTGCAACCATTACGGGAGCCTATCTTCTGGGGTACGATATGATAAAGATAAAAGGAAAATCTGCAATCTCAGTTGGAGACAGAGAAAGAATTCGTGGCCTTATGCGAAGACTTGTCGGTATGGAAATTGTTGACGAAGATGCCACAAATGTCAACGTGCAATTTCTTCTGGATGCTACAACACTTAGCCCTGACAAGATCCTAAAGAGAATGAGCTCAATCGCGCTTGGCCTGTTTCGTGATACGATAAACTCGCTTACATCAGACGACAAGACGGTACTGCAGACAATTCCAAGCAGGGATGATGAAATAGATAGGCAATACTTTTTGCTTGTCAGGCTGATTCGCAGCGCAATGGTAGACAAGAAGCTTGCAACTGCATTCAATCTAGGAAACATTGACATCCTGGATTATAGGATTGCAGCAAACCTGATGGAAAGTGCAGGTGATACAATTGTAGAGCTTGCAAATTCCATACCGGAACTGGGTGGATCAAAAACAGATGCAAAGAAGCTTCATCTCTTGGCAGTAGAGATTGAAAACATACATGAAAAAGCCATTACCTCATTTATCGAAAACAACAGGTTGCTTGCAATCGAGGCCATCAAGTCATTTAGGAACTATCAAAAGAAAATTGCTGACATACGTTCATCGCTTGAACCAAAAAAACAAGTATCAATACAATTTTTGAACTTGGTATACATACTTGAAAAACTTGCAAGATGCTGGGCTGATATTGCGGATCTGGTAAAGCCAGTCTATACGTAGATCTTCTTTTTCATTGCATATGTCAGCACTGCACAAATTGTTTTAGAGTCAGCAATTTTTCCTGACAAGACCATCTTTAGCACTTTTCTAAAATCAATCTTTACTACTGACATTATCTCATCCTCATCCAAGTTTAAGCCTGATACCTTTTTGATTCCAGATGCCACAAAGCAGTGAATTATCTCTGTGTTGTATCCGATTGAAGGGTAATACTTGACAAGTGGGGTCATCTTCTTTGCCTCATAGCCAGTCTCTTCTCTTAGCTCCCGAAACGCGCATTTTCTTGGGCTTTCGCCCTTGTTGAGTGTTCCAGCGGGAATCTCAAGTGCAAATCCGTAAGGAAACCTATGTTGTCTCACAAGCAGCAACTTACCCTCTTCTATTGCAATCATGGCAGCAGCGCCTGGGTGCTCAATTACTTCTCTTGTTACTTTGCGTCCTCCACGTGATAATTTGTAAACGCTAAGAGAAAGAATTCTTCCCTTGAAAATTTTCTTTCGCATTAAATGAAATACCAATTGGATATTTTATGAACGTATCTCAGGAATTAGGTGCAGTCTCTTTGATTTCTTTGTATGCACTATAGCATTTTTGATCCATTTCTGTACAAAGTTAATCTCTTTTGGAATGAAAAGATCAACTGATTGTATTCCATCAACTTCATGAACTTTTTGGCTTAGCTCATCAATCTTGTAGATGTCGTCGCTATAAAAAAAGAGCACTATTTGGTTTTGGTGCACAAATGGCTTTTGTAAAAATGACTTTACAAACTTTTTCTCTAATTTGGACAAAGTCCCCTTAATGTCTCCATCAACTGTAACAAGAATTGCAAATGGAATATACTTTCCCATTTTTCTTGGATTGTAAATCAAGGTAAATAAAATTGCTTCATCGTTTTGCAGTTTGTCAAGCGATCTTGCTATTGTTTTTGTGGAAAAGCCTGAGAACTTGGCAATCTCCTCTATTTTTAACTGTGGGTCCTTTAACAATATATCAATTATCTCAATGTCAGTCTTTGTCAGGTCAGATCTTATCTCTGGATTTTTTGCTTCAAATATGCTAAGAACCCTGACATCTCTTAGAATATTTTTTGCAATCTCCATTGCATGCTCCGGATTTTCTTTTACTACAACACTGCATACAGTAATCCCTCCTACACATGGAACAACAAAGAACGGCTCTCCAACAAGTCGTATCTTGTCTAAAATATAGTCAAGCTCTTTTCCTATTACAACAAAATATAACACGCTGTAGCCAAAAACAGGTGGCTCAATTTTTAATGTGAATTGCTCAATGATCTTCTGCTTTATCATTTTCTGAATTCTGGATTTTACAGCTACTCCTGAGACTCCAATCTCCTTGCCTATCTGGCTGTCAGGTGTCCTACAGTTATTCAGTAAACATGACAGAATCTCCATGTCTAATTTGTCCATTCTCTATACCCTACCCTTACTCTTCTTTGAATTTAGAACATCTTGTATATATAATTGTCTTATTCCTAAATAAAAATGTGACAAAATATTAAATATAAGACTAATTCTTGATCCTTCATGGATTATCGAGCCCAGATAGGCATTAGATTTATCACAAGAAAGAAAGGCAGCCTGATTGCTGCCTGTCTGGCAGTAGCAATTGCAATCCTAGTGGTTCAGGTCAACTCTGTCATTTTCCAAGGTCTTTACAACGCAATCGTAAGAGATCTAACAAATTACCGATTTGGGCATGTCTTCATTTCAAAACGGGGGGATTTTATCACAAGATCAGATTTTATGTTGGTAAATTGGCTTGACAGAATTCCATATGTTCAGGCAGCTGCTCCAAGGCTTGAATATTCAGCACTATCAATCAACTCAACCGTAAATGGTCAACTGATCCAAGATATCAATGTCCCTGTTCCCGTGCTTGGCGTAAAACCAGAGTGGGATGTAGAAGCATCTACACTGTACAAAACTGTACAAGGTCAGTATGTTTCATACAGAGACTCGATAGTTTTAGGTACGTTAGTTGACAGAGATCTTGGATATCCACAAATTGGTGATACTGTAAAAGTAAAATTCAAAGACCAATTTGGCAATGATGTACTCAAAAGATTTGTAATTGTTGGAATTTCCACAACTGCAGGCAATCAGGGCAATGATAACGGTATAATCATAAATATTGATACATTACGGGAAATAATGGATAGACCTGGTCAAAGCTCAGAAATCATTGTCAGGCTAAATGATCCGTCAAAGGCAGATTATGTTTCGGCGCTTTTCCTTAGTGCGTTCCCGTCAACTGCAGATAAATTCAAAGCTCAAACGATAGAACAAGCAGCAGAAGTACAACTTGCAGGTTTCAGATCAGGTATTGCATTAATTAATCTAGTTGGCTACTTTGGAATGATGTCATCAGCTTTTGCTGTTGTTACTATACAAATGATGCAGGTGACAAGTAAGACTCGAGATATTGGTGTAATAAGGGCAATCGGTGCCAAGAGGAAAGATATCCTGTTGATATTTATCTTTCAGGGAATAGTGATAGGCAGTTTTGGAACCATTATAGGAACAGCTATGGCAATAAGCTATACCACTTATGCAAAAGAGACCCACATGACATTCAATGGAAGTCTGGCTTTGGAGGTCTCATACAACTGGGTAGGCTTAATTCAGACTGACATCATGGCGTTTATACTTACTATTGTAGCATCGATATATCCAGCATTCAAGGCTACACAACTACAACCAGTGGAGGCCATGCGAATTGCCTGATAACGTACTAGAAGTTCACAATCTAGAGAAGGTGTACGGTCAAGGCGATACCACAGTTAGGGCATTAAAAAATATTAATTTTACCGTTAAGCGAGGTGAGTTTATCTTGATAGTAGGCAGCTCAGGTTCTGGCAAAACAACACTACTGAACATGATAGGCATGCTTGATAGGCCAACAAGCGGTACTGTACTGATTGATGGAATAGATATTTCAACTCTCAATGATAACCAACTTGCATCATTTAGAAATTCAAAGCTTGGGTTCATATTCCAATTCGCAAATCTATTGACTGACTTGACAGTTTTGGAAAACGTCCTTTTGCCAAGAAAGATTCATGGCTCCATGGAAGGCGCAGAGGGAGAGGCAAAGGCGCTTCTTAGAACAGTCGGGCTTGAATCACAATTTAACAAATTTGGAAATAAAGTATCTGGAGGCCAAGCTCAACGGGTTGCCGTCACACGAGCTTTGATAAACAAGCCGGCTATTGTTCTAGCTGACGAACCAACTGGAGCCTTGGACTCGATATCGGCAGAGACTACAGTACAGCTTTTAAAATCACTGAACAGGAAGCTTAACCAGACTTTCATCATAATCACACATGATAGGCCGCAATTTGGTGAGGTTGACAAAGTAATAACAATAAAAGACGGCAGGATTATTGAAGGGGAACTGGAGGCAAGCATGATATGATTTACAAAACTATTTTGCTAGCTACAATACTTCTCATGGGCTATCTGGTAGTCCCAAGCTATGCCCAAAGTAGTGCACCAGAGCAAGCCCTGCCAGGTGCATCACCATTTGAGCATGACTTTACCGACGTCAAGCTTCTTGATGCATACTTTGGATATCCGAACCAAAAGATCGAGGTCCAACCAGGGGACAAAAATGTTCCATTTACAATGGTATTTGCAAACGTAGGTACAGAAGATATTACTGGAATTGATGGATTCCTAGACCTGCCTGAACAATTTTCGCCTGCCACCTCAGCAGGAGGTGTAATTGAGGCCGACAATACTCAATCTGCAACGACTGGCAGTTCATTTACACTCACATTCTACCTAAACGTGGACAAGTCACTGATCGTACACGACTACTCTGGAACAGCCAAACTAACCTATTCAGTAGTCAGAGAAAATGGTCTACGCCAAGTCTTCTTTGACTTTAACTTCAAGCTAACAGGAAAAGGACTTCTTAACATGAAAGCAGATAACTCATTCTTACAGCCAGCATCAAATAACCAAGTTACAATTCAAGTCTCTAATACAGGTACTGCCGGTCTCAATAATGTAGACATTACGCTAAATCCACAATCAAATTCCTCAGATACACAATCTAACTTGCAGAATGTTGTAATAGATCAACATCATTGGAATATAGGTACTGTACCTGCAGGGTCAACAAATTCCTACTCGTTTAACATATTTGTGACACAGGATCTGGCAGGCCAGACCTTGCACTTGCCGTTTGCATTGACCTACTTTGACGGTCAAGGAAATCAAATATCAGATACAAGAACTGTTGATCTTATTGTGGGACCTGCAACTACTTCCATGATCAAGCTCTCAACACCATCTTATGTCCTGATGGGCGTCATGCAAAATCTTACTTTGGGATTGCAAAATATGTCTCCGTCAAAAATTTCTGACGTATCAATTACAGTGACACCAAGCTCTTCAGACTTTAAGATTCTCCAGGACAACAAGTGGTTTGTTCAAGAAATAAATCCATTGGAGAGTAGCGCTATACAAATTCCAGTCTTTGCAGACCAAAACATCCAAAGCCAAGCGGTCAACTTTGTTGTCAACATGCAGTATACCAAGGATGGCTCTACAGTTATAGAAACGCAAAACTTTGCCTCATATATCAGACCGGTGATTGATATCTCAGTTTATGGCGTACAAGTATCAGAGATTGCCGGCCAGCAAATGGTAATAGGAAATGTTCTCAACCAAGGGAACATTCTGGGCCAGTTTGGACAAGTGACAATAGATCCGCTGGAAAATTCAACCATAAAGGAAGCAACTCAGTATATGGGCGACCTTGATACTGATGCTCCAACTCCCTTCAATGTACCAATGGTATCAACAACAGGAGTGTTATCCGGAGACCAAAAGGTTCTGGTTACGCTAACATACAAAGATACACTCCTAGAATCTCACACAATTACACAAGTAGACACTGTATCGTTTGGAACACCAGCACCACAATCCGATGGAAGCTTTTCGCAATTACAGCTGGTAATTCTTGTTGCCATTGCAGCAGGAATTGGCGGAATCGTCTTTAAGATAAAGAAAAAACAGAAAATTCCCCTAGAGGAAAAGGCACAAGAAACAAGCTAAAGTTATTATTTAGAGAATGGCCGTTTTTTGAACATGGCTTCGGATGAAATCGAAGTCCCAAAAGAAGTTCGCCCCTTCATGCTGGAGGGTGCTGAGGAAACAAAGTTGGGTCAAAAAAATGGAGCCAAAAGACAATTTCGGTATGGCAATCTCCACATTCGAGAATATGAAGACAAGTATCTTATCCATGTGGATAAGGTAGATCCTAGAAATGATCCGCTGGGACATCTAATACATGATGCACCAGAATTTTTAATCGGTATAGTAAGTGCTTATTGGGGCGGAAAAAAAGTAGCCGCCGAAGTCTACAAATTACAAAAGAACAAACCTTTTGCAGAAATTGCAGCTGGCATAACAGGACTGCTCGCATCAATTGCAACAGGATACATGGGATATTCAATAGTAAAGAAACTGAAGGATTTCTAGGAGGGAACCTGACATTTCAAAATCTAGAATGCTTGGAACCTTCCTCAAACTTTTGCCCCTTGTCATATCTTTGCGAAAGGACAGAAGAGAATGGGTAAGAAGAGAGGGAAAAAATGTAGACCTGGAAAGATATAGAAAAAATGCACGCAAAGCTCTCAAAACATTTGTGTCCCTTGGTCCGGTATATATCAAACTTGGACAATGGCTTTCATCAAGAGCTGACATACTTCCACAACCATACTTGGAAGAGCTTGCAAAGCTTCAGGATGAAGTGCCGGCAGCTCCATTTGAACAAGTAAAACCAATTATAGAAAATGATCTGGGTCCAATTGAGAGAAACTTTGACTATATCGACAAAAATGCAATCTCTGGAGCATCGCTTGGACAAGTATATCGCGCAAAAATAAAAGGACGAGAAGTTATTGTCAAAGTAAAACGACCGGGCATAGAAAAAGTAGTAGAAGAGGACATCAAGGTCCTCAAGAAAATAATTCCATTTGCAATGAGATTTGTCGACCCAAATCTACGCTATTCGGCAGAGGCTATGCTTTCACAATTCATAGAAACAATACATGAAGAAATGGACTATCAAATAGAATCACAAAACCTAAAGACAATTCGAAGAAATTTTCATAGCTATCCCAAAGTAATAATTCCTTCAGTCATGGATGATTATTCAAGCAAAAATATCCTTACCATGGACTATATTCCAGGAATAAAGATAACCAACGTAAAGGCACTCGATGAGGCTGGAATCAATAGGGAACAGCTAGTGGTGCGTGCGCACAAGGTCTTTTTTACCATGCTTTTACGCCATGAGATGTTTCATGCAGACCCTCATCCTGGAAATATCTCAGTCACAAATGACGGCTCTCTGATATTGTATGATTTTGGAATGGTAGGAAGGCTTGACAGCAAAACCCGCCTAAAATTAATACGCCTGTATCTTGCGCTTGTTGAAAAAGATCCCCCAAGGACGGTTTCTGCCATGGATGATCTTGGAATGCTGATGCCAGGATATGACAGGGGAATAATAGAGCAGGGAATTGGAATGTCCATTCAAGCAATGTATGGAACCAAAGTTGACAGGATGGAAGTCAAGGCGCTAATGGAGCTTGCAAATAAAACAATGAGCAGGTTTCCATTCAAGCTTCCAAAGCACTTGGCACTTTACATGAGGATGACATCAATTCTTGAAGGGATTTATCTTACACACAAGGTCAATTTCAGATTCATCAATGTCTTGCAAAATATTTTGGAAGAAGAAAACATTGTAAAGGATGCGTATGTCGAAGAGATCAAACTTGCGTTTAACAGATTTGTAAAGTCTGTTGATTCTGCAATAGCAGTTGTTCCAGAGATCAGAAAGTTCTTGGAGGATAATAAAAGAATGCGAGAAAATCCACCAAAATCAAAAAATACGTTGATTGCAGGAAGCATCTTGTCAGGTGCAATATTTGTTGGATCTACAATTCTATATATGACAAACCATCTGGTAGGAGAAATAGGTATGATAGGTTCTATGGTTATAATGGGAATTACTATTGCGATGAAAGAGCGTTGATTATTCTACCGTGATATTTTTTCCAGTCTTTATTGGAATTGTTAGTGTAAGTACACCATCATGATATTTTGCAGACGCACCAAGGTCTTCCTCGTCTTTTACCCTCATAGGCAATCTAATTTTTTTATCTACTGTGTTGGGTCTCTGGTGCCATACTACTGTGCCCTCGTCAATTGTTTCTCTTTTTGCATTTATGGACAGTATGTGTCCATGAATTCGAAGTTTGATCTCTTTTTTATCAAATCCAGGCATGTCTATTGTTACAACAAGGCTGTCATTTTGTATGACTATATCCACTGGAGGAAGGACAAACTCGTAGAACTCTCTTGACTTGTTTCCTATCTCTCTCATTACTTCTTTTACCATGTAATAGCCCAAGCCCATTTTGTTATTTTTAGCGCTTTTTGGTTATTAAATGTTAGTCAAATTTACAATTTATCTACAGGACCATTCAATAGGATTCCATGATTATAGTTGTGGAGGGTTTTGACCAGGCAGGAAAGAAAACACAATCAAAACTTTTGGCAAAGTTTTTGAAGACAAAAAATAGAAAATCAAAAATATTCAGCTTTCCAGATTATTCCACGCCCATTGGCAAGGAGATTAGGCATTATCTTGTCGGGAAACGATCATTTCCTCCCCAAGTAATTCATTGTCTTCTTGCTGCAAACAGGTGGGAGAAGGCAAAGGAAATCCAAGATGCGCTATCCAAAAATTATGTTGTAATTATGAATAGATATTACCAATCAAATCTGGTATATGGAACAGTAAATGGCCTTGACATGAAATGGCTTGAAAATTTGGATAATGGACTACCAAAAGAAGATCTTGTATTTCTTCTTGACGTAAATGTAACTGATTCATTTTCTCGCAAAAAAGAAAGACGGGACAAGTTCGAAGAGAACATGGAGTTTGCACAAAAGATCACCGGGACATACAGAAAGTTAGCAAAACAATTTGGCTGGCACATTGTAAATGCATCTCGTCACAAGCAAGCAGTTCATCAGGACATCAGGCAGATTGTTTTAAAACATGTCAAGTAATATGGAAAAAAAATATCTCCAGGTTGTAGATCCAATACATGGATTCATCGGTGTTTACAGGCATGAGGCTGATGTTATAGACAACCCAGTATTTCAGAGACTTCGCAGGATAAGACAACTTGCTGGTGCACATCTTGTTTATCCGGGAGCGCAGCATTCTAGATTTGAGCATTCACTTGGGACCATGCATATCGCAAGCCAGGCAGCGTCAATACTGGAAGAAAAAGGCTACCTTGGTCCTGATAACACAAAAAATCTCCGGCTGGCAGCTCTCTTGCATGACATAGGTCACGGGCCATTCTCACACCTGTTTGAGGAGGTACTTCAAAAAAAGAAAAAAATTTCTCATGAAAAAATAGGCAAGAATCTAATCTTAAAGTCAGAAATTGGTGATCTCATATCAAAAAATGGTTTTGACAAGATATTTCTCAGCAAGTTGGCATTTGGAAATTCAAAATATCAATTCATGAACGAGATTATCTCTGGTGGCCTGAGTGCCGACATGATGGATTACCTCCTTCGTGATAGCTATTTTACAGGAGCAGAACATGCAAGAATCGACTTTAAGAGAATCATAAATTCGTTTGATGTTTATGAAAAAAAGCTTTCCCTTAACAAGTCTGCCCTTCATTCATTTGAGTCAATGATGATTTCCAGATATCAGATGTTTCGAGCTGTCTATTTTCACAAGACTGTGAGAGCAGCAGAGGTAATGTTGCTTGAATCAATGCTGCTTGCAGACAATGAGCTTGGACTTGCTACAGATAATTTGGAAAAATACGTACAACTCACTGACGAATTTATCATTTCAAAGCTAATCTCCCTGCCAAAGACAAATTCCGAGCTTAGAAGAGCAAGCCAGCTGGCACTAGACTATCAAGAGCGCAGGCTGCTAAAATGTGTCTATGAAAAAATTTTCATGAAACCAAGAATGGGTAACGTCAACCCATCAGAACTCCAACATGACATAGCAAGAAGAGCCAAGGTCAACGAGGCCGAAGTTTTTGTTGACATATCAAAGACACCATCAATTCCGCTTACGCCTTCGAAAAAAGAGTCCCAGTCAATCGTTCTTACATCAACTAGAGGATCAGGTCCAAAGGAAGCATACGATCTCCCAATCTCAGAAATTCCATTGGTGTCAGCCATCTCAGGATTTATGGATATTTTACGAATCTATACAAGGCAACAATTTAGAAAAAAGGTTGAAATGGCAGCACAAGTCATCCTTGGTGAAAACAGGCAATGAGAAAAAGAATTGTCATAAAACTATCAGGTAGCCTATTTGGTCTTGAAGACACAAAGACATTAAAGCAATTTGCCGAGTTTTTTGTCAAGTCAAGCAAGATCTGCCAGCCAATCATAATTGCAGGTGGAGGCAAAATAGCGCGACACTACATCTCACACGCAAGGTCATCAGGTGCAGATGAATCAACGCTTGACGAGCTAGGCATTGAGGTATCACGACTCAATGCAAGATTGTTAATTTTTGCACTACAACAAAAGGCATATCCTCATCCTCCTACTAATTTGAAGGAAGTAGCCAATGCAGCAGACAGCGGCCTGATAGTAGTTACGGGAGGACTGCATCCAGGACAGAGCACAAATGCCACTGCAGCGCTAATCGCAGAAAAGGTAAGGGCAAGTGCATTTCTTAATGCAACAGATGTTGATGGTGTCTATGATTCCGATCCACGCAAAAACACGCATGCAAAAAAATTCAAAAAAATTACACTCAAAAATCTTCGAAGCATGCTTGTGCACCAAGATTCTGTTGCAGGTGGATATGACTTGATGGATATAGTAGCCCTGAAGGTAATTGAGCGCTCTAAAATAAAAACAAGAATTATCAAAGCTGATATCAAGACACTGGGAAAAGCCATCAAGGGAAGTCCGGAAGGTACCGAGATTACACTAGTTTAACGGTACCAGTATATTCTGGAATCCCGGCAGTAATTGCTTTTTGCAAAACCTCTCTTGCTTGTTCTTCAGACAAGGCCTTTGACTGTGCCTTGGCATACCCCTCTTCGTCTACTATGATGGCAACCCAGCCCTCTGGTTTTTGAGCAATGCATACAAATTCCTTTTCTCCCACTGGGACAAATGTCCCTTGGGATTTTTTTACTGTAAGAGTAAGCATTGCAAAACCAGCATGTTCAAACAGAGTCATCTGTGATTTTCTTGATCTGTCCTGACCAATTCTTACCGCTTGGTGATATTGCACAAATTTAGATTCTGAAACTTTTACTATAAGGGTTTTCAACTCAAAGAGAGGGATGCAAGTACCTTTTTGGTGATTCACGACAAGAGCTCAACAAGATCTATGTAGAATTGCCCAAAATCTTTGAAGAGGTCTACCGTCAAGTCGGAATAAAAGAGGAGTATTTCTACCTAAAACAGGTTCATGTGTTGCGACACATTGGGGCTCATTACTGGCTAAACAGAACAAAGTATAATCATGCTATAGTATCAAGAATTGGAGGCTGGAAATCTGTCCAGACATTGATTGAGTGTTATGGTCAACCTGATGAAGATTATGTCATTGGATTTTTGACAAATGACAGTTTGGGTCTCTCTAGTTAAATCAAAAATAGTACGAGTCAACAGATTAGGCTCTCTGTGGGTTCAGACATGTAAGAGTTTGAACCTTTACTTAAAGTCAGCTGTACTTCAATGGTACTCATTAAATCAAAACTAGAACAAGAAATTCATCACAATTTCTTATAAAGTGGAATAAGCTAAACTTTTCATGCTAGCATACGAGTTATTTTTTCTTAATAAGAAATCAGATGTAAATAATCCACGCGGAGGCTCACAGCCAATTAAAAAAATTTTCTTTCAAAATGACAAAGTTACAATAGATAAAAAAACACGTGAGGAATACGCTTCAGAATATTTGGAAAGAACCCAACAATTACAGGACTGGCTTCAGATGCCATTAAACACTATTGACAAGAAAGAACTTAATCTTCCTGATACAAGAGTGTCTTTTGCACAGCCTAGTCCATATGTCGAAGTTTATGGTAATGTTAAAACAAACAAAAACTCAGAAAGTGCGCTATCTATTACAATAGGTAAAAAACCAAACATCATTGAATACTCCCTGGACGTATTGACTGGAAAAATTACTGAGAATCACAACTCAAAGGTCAAGCTCAAAATTGATGACGAAAATTATTTTCTAAAAGACGATAATCTGTTTACATCATATGTTGATTCTGGACTACTAGATAAAGACGGAATTATAAACAACAATGCTTTTGATATTATATCTAGAAAGTTTCTAGAATATGCCAAAATCCGTGCTTGCAGTTTGACAACACAGGGAAACCTTAGATTTAGAATCTACATCTTACCAAATGATTCTGAAATTAAAGTCAAAGAAAAAGAAATTACAACTGAAGGTGATTCGTTTTTGGATTATTTTGGTAACACGTCATCAGAATATGCATCTACCCCAACAACAACTACAAAATTTTTGTCTTACGATGATAAAGCATTTACAATTAACTGCAAACAAAAAAGTGATTTTTATAAAAATTTGGGGATTGGGAAAGAGTCACTGCAAAAAATTTTTCGTCCTAAAGGAAAAACCTTTAACATTAGTGGACTAGAATGGACATTTGTCAATATTTCTGATAATGATTACAAGTTTAAAGATACACGAAAAGGCATTTTGACACAACTGTATGAAAACTATAAAATACTTTCAAAAGACTCTGGACCAAGCAAGCAAATTAATCTCAAAGTTATCTGTGTGCGAGTTAATCAAGCAAAACAGGAGCTTTTGATTGATGAAAACCTGACAATGAAACAAATGTCAAAAATGTTTTCTAAAATAGATGAAACAAAAATTCCTTTCTCTGTATTTGAGATACTCATAGACAAATCTAATAAAAATCCCATCTGGAACACCTACTTGTATGTGGTAAAGAATTTTCTATCTGGCAACTCCATTTCTAAAGAATTCCTTTTGACATATTTTACAAAATTACTCAAACACAAAATATTTGATTGGATAAAACTGAAAAACAATAAAGAACAACTCGATTTCTTTTTCAAATCTGACTTTTGTATAAAATACTTAATTAATACAAATATTACACAGAATTATATGAATTCTAATGAAGAGTTTGCACTAAGAATTGGACAAATTGCAAGACTGTATGTTGATTTTAAACAGAGTAATAAAGACGGAGATAATTCACTAGGAGATATTTTGACATATTCAAAGTATGACCGAGAGCGATTACGATTTGTATATTCTAGAATATCACGTGGAGTTCAGCTTGCCAAAGTAGCAGATGCATCAAAAGACAGTGTGACTAGGAAAATTAGCTCACTTCGACCTAAAGAAGAAATTTCTGATGAAGATGCATCAAAAGATTATTCGTATTTCTTTTTTAATGGATATTACACAAGTCAGGAGATTAAAGCATGACTTTGACTGAGATTCTGTTTTACTATGAATCAAAGCAAAATCCAAACGGAGATCCTGGATTTGAAAATCAGCCAAGAATGATGCCTGATGACACAATAATGGTCACTGATGTAAGAATAAAGCGAACAATGCGTGACTATGCCAGAGACGTACGTGGCGAAACACTGTTTGTTGATTTTGATAAGGAGGGTCATCCAACAACAGCAGACGGTAAAGCCAAAGATATTGTTGGCTCTCTAAGTGGGGATGTAATTGAAGGTCTACTAAAAAAAACATTTGACGTCCCATTGTTTGGTGCACTCGTTACAATTCGAAAAGGCTCTGATGAGGAGACGGGTTCTGCAAAACTTACCGGTCCATTACAGTTTGGAAATTCTAGAAGCGTAAATAAAGTTCAGATTATCAACCCTACTATAGTTGGAAGATTTGTTGGAAAAGAAAAAAAAGAAGGAAAACAATTTTCAACATTTGGAAAATTCTATTCTGTTGAATACGCATTAATCAAAGTACAGGGAGCAATAAATCCAAAAAATCTTGGAAAGTACAGTGAAGACAAGGAAATTATAAAAAAATTTGGTGAAAAAGTATCAATGATTCATGACTGCTTGTGGAATGGAACAACCAAACTAATCACAAGATCAAAGTTTCCACAACGAAGTATCTTGTATATTGATGTATCTTACAAGAATCAAATCTACAATGATCTTCCAAATTTAGTTGTTGAGAGTAAAGAACTAAAAGGAATGGCAAAGGATCTAGGAGCATCACCATTTGATTTTTCTATACTAATTGATACACTATCTAAAAGAAAGTCAGAGATAGTAATGGTTCGATTAAGAGGTGCTGAGGATGTTTCCAAAGATGTAGATGGACTAGAGTCCAAGTTAAAGTCAAAAGGAATTCCAGTAGAAATTCTGTCAGATTGAAAATCATATCATTTAGAATATCTGGAGCGTTTGGAGCATTTAGGGATCCCTCCGTCACATCAAACCAAACCGTATACTATATCCCCTCAAAAAGCGCAGTAATTGGAATTTTGGGTGCAATGATTGGAATAAAACGCTCAGATCAGTTAGAAGATATTTACAGTATGGAATATTTAGATTTTTTTAAGAATACAAATATTGGAATACAGCTAGAATCTCCCCCAAAAAAAGTGGTATATTTTACAAACCATCGTTCCATAAAAGAGGCAAAAACAAAGCCATTCAAGACAGAGGTAGTTGAAAACCCAAGATATACAATCTATGTTGATACTGAAAAATCATACTTTGAGAAACTATCAAGCGCACTGATGAAAAACCAGTTTGTATATTCTCCATATCTTGGTCATGCATATTGTCCTGCATCAGTTTTTGATGCCAAAGAAATTGATGCAAAAGTTGTAGATTCGGAATATGAAAAAACAAAATGCGTGGTTCTTGATGAATCATCTGATCCTAGTTTTACTCTTCAAATGATTCCTACTGATTATGAAGGTTCTTTGATGATAGAAAGACACATACAGCATTTTTTTAATGAGGAAAAGTTTGATGGGCGTGTTTTAAAACATTGGATTCCAACAAATAATTCAGAATGTAAAATTGAAAGAGACTCTCCAAGAAAAATGTCAAAGTTTTACAAAGTGGGAGAATACGTTGTGTGCATGTACTAGAGAATTTTTATCTCATCCTATTGAAGAACCAAGGCATTCTTTAATAGAACACCTAATTGCAGTTGGAAAAAAATCAGCTGAACTTTTTACAGAGACCAGTTTCAAAAATAAAAATATTGCATTTTATTCAGGACTCTTGCATGATGTAGGTAAGATAAATCCATGGTATCAAGAAATATTTAATGCAACACAAGATAGGAAAAAAATACAGGAAGAAGTATCAGCAAAATTTGTACAACGGCATTCTGTATTTTCTGCTTGGGCAGCAAAATACCTTTTAGCCAAAATTGGATTAGAATATGACGTAATTGATAAGATACTTGTGCTAATTTACGGACATCATAGTACAATACGAAGAAATCTCGGGGAGATGAAAAAGGGAAAACAATTCATCGCATCTCATGATTTTATGAAAGAAAGCATCAAAGAATTTTCATCTCAAGTATCTACCATGTCTGAATTTTCCTCTCTGAACTGGAACTTGTGCATGAATGAATTTAGTAACCCTGTATCATTTGATCTGACATTAAATTCGACTAACACTCCAGATGATTTTTTGGAAATGTCTGTGTCATTTTCATGCCTATTGCAAGCAGACAGAGGCAGTTTCAAAGACTGGTCCATCCCAAAATTTGATCTAAGTATTGATACTACCTCCCTAGCAAAACCCGAACAACTGAGAAACTTGTCATCTTCTGCTAGACCTCAACGGGAGATAGGAGTAATGAGAAACCGATTCCAAAAAGAAGTCATGGAGAACTTTGATTATTCTGAAAAAGTCATTGTAATTCATGCCCCCACTGGAATAGGCAAGACCAAGGTCTTTCTTGACCTGATTTCGCAATATAAAGGCGACAAAACGATTCAACGAGTTTTTTATTTTTCACCGCTTTTAGCACTGACTGAAGATTTTGAAAGAAAATTCGAATCAACTCTTCTTCAGGATAAAAAACAGTCAAGTGATATTTTAATTTACAATCACATGTTTGCAGAGTCTCTTGAAGAAAAAAGACAATCTGAAAATGAAGGATACACTCATGAGTGGAATTTTCTAATTGAATCATTTAACAAAAAATTTGTAATAACTACCACCCAGAGACTCTTAATGACCATTTACTCCAACACTGCAAAAGATAAATTAAAACTGGCATCATTTAGAAACGCTATCTTAATTATTGATGAGGTTCAAACAATTCCAAAATTTATTTTATCAAACCTCAAAGAAATATTTCTAAAGATGGGTCAATACATGGGAACAAAAATAATACTTGTCAGTGCAACAATTCCAGAAGAAATCGGTCATCTAAAAAGAGTAAAAATTTCAGAAAAACTTGTATCTGATTATCTTGATCAAACACAAAAACAAATAACAGTGATGGAAAAACTTGACCTTTCAACACTGATAATCAACAAGACACTAGTCATGGCAAACACTAGAAAAAAAGCAGCCAACATTTACAATGACATATCACAAATTTATACAGACAAAACAAAAATCTATCTTTCATCTGGAATAAGAAAAAAAGACAGAATAGAGATTTTAAAAAATCTCTCAGAAAAAGAAAACTATGTTTTGGTATCTACCCAAGTAGTAGAAGCAGGAGTGGACATTAGTTTTTCAAATATCTACAGGGAGTCTGCTCCGTTAGATAACATCATACAAGTAATGGGGAGATTGAACCGAGAAGGATTACACCCTGATGCTAAACTGGTTATCTATTCAACAGATGGCAACGAGTTACCATACAGCCAACTTGAATTTGCTGAATCACAGAAAAGACTGGAAAATATACACAATTCAAAGGAACTATACGGTATTTTAGAGCAGTATTACAGTGACATATCTGCAAGAAACAAGCGTAATATTGCAAAAACAGATGAGCTTGAAAATTGCATCAAAAATTTAGATTTTGAGGGTGTATGGAAGTTTGTAAAAAATGAACTTTTTGCAGAAGATGACAGAGACTCGGTATTTATTCCTGAATTGAAAGACTGGGATGAACTCAAAGACGCGCTAGTAAATAATCAGTTGAAAGATAATTTTAAAAAATATGGGCTACTTACTGCGACACTACCACGCTCAGTCTATAAAATTGGTACAGAGTATTTTGATGAGGCTTTACTAGAGAAAAATATTTTACTTCCAAAAAAAGAACATCTTAAAACAATCTATGATGAAAACATGGGATTAGATAAATGGATCATATCCGAAACTGCAAGTAGTGATTGAATAGATGAAGATATGTGATTCTTAAATGAATGACAAAAGAATAAAGATATGCCATGCAATACTGGACTTTGATTCCGAAAAAAATATAATTCCTGTGCAACTACGAGGATTTCTGGCTCATCTGTTTGCAAATATTTCTGAATTTCATCACCACTCCGATAACTCTTATCACTATCCACTGATTCAGTACAAAAGAATTGATAAAAAACTGGCAGTCATTGGCATAGGAGAGTTTGCAGACATTGTATTTGATAAAATGTCCAATCTTGATCACATCACTACTCAAGACCATAAAATACCGTTGACTAACATAGAGCTACAAAACACCATCTATTATCCTAAAGAAGTCAAAAGCAAATACAAGTTTGCATCACCTTGGATTGCATTAAACAAGGAAAACTATTCAAAATACATATTACTGGAAAAAAAAGATCAGAAACAATTTCTAGAAAATATCCTTGTAGGAAATATACTGAGTATGCTAAAAGGAATGGAAATATTCATAGATCAAAAGATAACAGTAAAAATAAACAGTTACAAATCAATTACCACTACTGCACACCAAAACAAGTTTGCAGGATTTTTCTGCGATTGGATTTCCAACATAACTATTCCAGAATACTGTGGTCTTGGAAAAAGCATATCCAAGGGATTTGGAGTTGTAATTAGTTCAAAATGATCGTAGAGATTACTACTCATGGCAGTACATTAAAGAGAAACCATGATTCATTCATAGTTCAAACCACTGATGGAAAAACTGAGATTCCTGCAGAAAAAGTGGATGCGATAATCATATCATCAAATTCTCTAATCAGCACACAGGCAGTACGTTTGTGTATTGAAAAACAGATTCAATTAGTAATTTCTACTTGGTCTGGAAAACCTATTGCAAGATTGTGGTCAAGCAGTACCGGAAAATCTACTGAATTACGGCGTAGTCAATACCTCAATCAAGACACTGTCATAGGATATGAAATATCATTGAACATACTTTCCAAAAAACTAAAGGGACAAAAACAGTTCCTAGTTGATTTAAAAAACAACCGAAAACTACCTCCAGCAAAATTAGAGACTGCCATTTCAACAATAGATAATTCCCTGAAAAAACTGACTGCAATAAAATACACCGATGACTACAAGGCAACATTTTTGGGTCTGGAGGGTGCCTGTGCCGCAAACTATTTTCAGGCAATTTCTTCGATCCTACCTGAAAAATGGTCTACACAAAAAAGAAGTCAGCACCCAGCACATGATGAGTTTAACGCGACACTGAACTATCTATATGGAATAGCATATGCAGATGTTGAAAAAATAATAATTCTCTCGGGGCTTGATCCAAACGCTGGCTTTTACCATTCCGACTCTTATGGAAAACCAACGCTTTCATTTGATATAATAGAAATAATCAGACCAGTTGTTGATAGGATTATAGTTACATCATTTACAAAGAAGATGGTAAAGGATAACTGGTTTGAAAAACAAGACGATGACACAAACTCAATTTTTCTTTCAAAGGAAGGAAGACAATTTCTAATTTCATCATATATTGAAAATGGACGCAAGACTATGGAGACTGAATCATGGGATTTTTGCAAAATTATAATACAAAAACTACAGTGATACATGCATGAAAAAGAATATGTATTATGCAGTCTATGATATTACTGAAAACTCTACTCGTAGCTCAGTAATTCATATCCTAAAGAATCATGGATTTACAAGAATCCAAAAAAGTGTATTTTGTGGAAGTTTATCTGGGCAGAACAAAAAAGATTTGATTGAAACAATAAAGACAATCGTTGATGAAAATGATTCATTCTATCTAATATTGACATG
>JBARDK010000165.1:0-2742 GCA_049795075.1 Nitrosotalea sp.
AGCTTTTGCCCTGCCTCGTAAAACAGATATCCATTCCCAGACATCATACTTTCCTTTCATCGCAAACAGCATATCCCTTGAAACATGTCTTCCTTTTTCCTCAGCAATGTTCAGAATTTCCTTGTCATCGAGTTTATCAAACCAAGATATGAGAAGCGCTTTTGGCACTGGTACCCACCCAGATTTTGATGCCACGATGTCCCAGTCTACCGCATGTGCAAGGAGCTGGTTCACCAGTGCATTAAGGGTGATCCTCTCAAAGGTGGCATGTGATTTGATCTTGTCTAGAACTACCTTGTCTATCCTAAATGTTACTGTCTTATTCTTCTCAATTGTAGACTCTTCATCCATTATACAGTTTTTGTTGATTGCGTACTGATTAATATTGCGAAACAGAGTTCATTTGCACTCATTTGTAATATAGTCAAATGCATCATGTCAAAATCTTAAGATTATTCAACATGATGTTGTACTGTCAACTGGTCATAGAATCTTACTGACTTGATATTGACAAACTCTAACATGCCATATCTTGACAGTTCCCTTCCAAAGCCACTTTGTTTTACTCCGCCAAAAGGAACTCGTGGATCTGAAATCAAGACGTTGTTAACGGCCACCATTCCAGATTCTACCAATCTTGACAGCCTGTCAGCTTTGCCCAGATCCTGAGTCCAGATACTCCCACCAAGGCCATATTGTGACTCATTAGCAAGGCGTATGGCATCCATCTCATCTTCTACTATAGTTATTGGCGCAACTGGTCCAAATGCTTCCTCATTGGCCATACGCATCTTGGGGGTAACATTGCCAAGTATTGTTGGACTGTAAAAGTATCCCTTGCTGTTCATCCTCTTACCACCAGTTAGTACTTCAGCACCTTTGTCTACGGCATCTTTTACAAGTTCTTCTATTTTTTCAAGACCTGCTAAATTTACCATGGGCCCCATGTCAGTATCTTCAGATGTTGGGTCTCCCACTATGAGTTTCTCTGTTTTTTGAATAAACTTTTCAATGAATTCTTTGGCAAGATTCTTTGTAACAAAAAATCTTTTTGATGCAATACAGCTTTGTCCACAGTTGATAAAACGTCCTTTGACTGCACCTGTTGACGCCTTTTCAGCATCTGCGTCCGAGCACACTATGAAAGGATCGCTGCCACCAAGTTCCAGAACACATTTCTTTATTTTAGAGGTCGCCCGTTGCGCCACTTTTGCGCCAGCCATGTTGCTACCTGTAAATGTCACAGCGTTAACAGAATCTATGAGTTGCTCTGCCATGGTGGAATCAGCAATTGCTGTTTGGAAAACGTCTTCAGGTAACCCTGCTTTCTTGAACATATTTTCAATTTCTATGCCGCACTGCATTGTGGCACTAGCTGGTTTTAGAACAATGGTATTTCCTGCCATTAATGAAGGAGCGGCAAACCTCAAAGCTTGCCAGTATGGAAAATTCCATGGCATTATACTTCCAATTACCCCTATTGGCTCAAACGCAATGAAGCTCTTTCTAGCATCAGTGTTTACGGATTCATCATGAAGAAATGTTCCACTGTTATCTGCATAAAACTCCATAACCCAAGCACACTTTTCAACTTCAGATAACGATTCCTTGATTGCCTTGCCCATCTCTTTTGTTGCAGTGAGTGCCAATTGTTGTTTGTTCTTTCGCAAAACATCGGCAAAAATATTGATAAAATCAGATCTTCGTTTGATATCTCTTTTCCAATCAGAAAAAGCCTTTTTCGACTTTTCTATTTTTTTATCTAGTTCTTCTTTTTTTATGACATCATATTGTGCCAAAACTTCCTCTGTTGCAGGATTAATTGTCTTGATTACCATATCAGAGTAAGATGAGGTGCGGTATATAATCCTCCAACTGCTAGTTGCAAACGAGTAATTTGCAATTTTCAAAGCTTTTAATATTTTAATCAATAAAGCACACCATATGCAATCTCTCTCCTCTCGTGAAAAACAAAACTTGCAGTTTGAGACAGTTCTTGTCTTACAGGGAGGAGGATCTCTTGGGGCTTACGAATGCGGAGTCTACAAGGCCTTGCATAGACATGGAATCAAGTTTGACGTCGTAGCAGGAACTTCAATTGGAGCAGTTAATGCATCAATTATTGCAGGAAGTAGAAGCGATGAGCCGGCAAAGGCATTGGAAGAGTTTTGGCTGGATTTGGCAGAAGGTGTGACCTCCTCTAGCTTGCCTGATAAGATACGACCGTACTTTGCATCAATGTATTCTGCAGTTTTTGGAAATCCCAAAATGTTCTTTCCAAAATGGTTTATCCCAAGCGCTGATTATTTTATGCCATATTTTTGGCAATATATTTACGACATAACCCCACTCAAGAATACATTAAACCAGTATGTTGATTTTCAAAAGATTCAGAGTCCTGATAGGCCAAGGCTCATAATAACATCCACCGATGTCCAAAATGCAAAGCCTTCTGTTTTTGATAGCAAGTATGACCATATTGAAGCAGACCACGTACTTGCTAGTGCGGGATATCCATTTTACGGCATATCTTGGACCCAAAAGAGCGGAAAATATCTCTGGGATGGAACCCTTCTAAGCAATACGCCTCTTCGCGAAGTGATAAACGCTTCACCAAAAAACGACAAGCGAGTCTACGTAGTTGATCTCTTTCCAAAAAATCAGCCCGAGCTTCCAAATAACATGTTTGAAGTTTGGCATAGAGCAAGAGACATCATACATACAGACAAGACAGAGCAGAAC
>JBARDK010000166.1:0-11550 GCA_049795075.1 Nitrosotalea sp.
GTTACGATACATTTTCAATGGATACGATGTAATTCGCGATTCATTTCTTGAAATAAATACATTGCACAAACAAGGAAATATCACAGATCGTGAGTTTTTTGACAAGATACAAGAAAGCATAATGCGATTTTCTGCATTAGAGTTTTTGTCGATAAAATCGATTTTTGAAATCAAGAAAGCACTGGACAGGAACATGAGAAGTGCTAAAAATACTGCCATGACAGCAGAATCATCTGCTTCCGACATTCACGTTCTAAGCCATTCAATTTCTGCGTTTATTGTTGCAGGTACTTTGCCTAGGTCAAGTTCGCATATGACGCCCTCTAAAACCGAGAACAAGAGATGCATACAATGCAGAAGCCTGATCAGAAAGAGTTCAAAGTTTTGTGTCAGTTGCGGCAGCAAGATTTAGGATTGGATTTCTAGAGTTACTTACCTTAGGCATAAACCAACAGCTTGAGGTATTGTTAGTTTCCAGTTTTCACTTGTTTGGATCTACGCTTTGCTATTGCGCCACTTATTATGGAAGCAATTAATAGCGCAAAAGCTATTTCCGTATAATATTGATAATTTACACTTTTAATATCTATAAATGATAAAATAATGAGAGCAAAACCAATAGCTGCCAATATAAAACTTAAAACACCAAGATTATTTTTTGACGTGCCTTCTGTGTAATTTGAGATATATTTCAACACTGTCATAATTATTTTAAGTGGATCGGAAGGGATTTGAACCCCTGACCACCGCAGTGTGAGTGCGGTATCCTACCAGCTAGACCACCGATCCAAGCCTTCTGGAAAGCATGTACCTATTTTGTCTTTGCACAAACTACAACCTAATCAAGAAAGATTCATTCCTATGAACTTTGTATGGCATAAGGTTTAATTCGACAACAGGATCAAGTGCAGAACATGCGTATATTGCAGCTTCACTGCGATTACATCGAGTTTACTCCAGTCAAAAAAGAAATTAAATCTGCAGAAGAAATTGATCCGCAATCAAAACATTTCGATGAGATAGTTGTAGCTTTTGTAGCAGTCGAGGAGGGAGATAATTTAGAAGTGGCAAAAAAAGCGATGATTGAAATTTCAGAATCTATGAAAAAAATAGGCTGTAGCAAATTATTGTTGTACCCCTACGCACATTTGAGCTCAAAACTTGCATCACCAAATACTGCATTATCAGTTCTAAAGGAAATGAAGTCAAATGGAGATGGTCTTGACATCCAGAGCGCACCGTTTGGGTGGACTAAATCATACAAACTCCAAGTAAAAGGGCACCCACTTGCTGAAAATTCCAAGACCATATCAGCTGGTGAGGAAAAAGAATCTACGTCTGAGGCACTAAAGGCAGAATCCAAGATTCAGTCATTTTGGCACATCATGACACCGGATGGCAAAATGCATGATATTGACAAGTTCAATTTCGCAAAATATCCGAATTTGGAAGTTCTTGCAAAATATGAGGCAGTAAAAAAACGCTCAGTAGATGAACCTCCGCCTCATGTAAAACTAATGAAAAAACTAGCTATTGCCGATTACGAACCAGCTTCTGATGCAGGCAACATGCGATTTTTTCCAAATGGAAGGCTGATAAAATCGCTCATCGAACGATATGTTACAGAACAGGTGGTAGAATACGGCGGGTTTGAGGTGGAGACCCCCATCATGTACGACTCGCACCATCCAAGCATGGAGAGTTATTTCAACAGATTCCCGGCAAGGCAGTATAACGTACAATCAGAAGGCAAACAGCTTTTCCTGAGATTTGCTGCATGTTTTGGACAATTCCTTATGGCCAAGGACTTTCAAATGTCCTACAAGAATCTCCCCCTGCGATTGTATGAGCTTACCCGCTATAGCTTCAGAAGAGAACAGTCAGGAGAGTTGGTAGGACTGCGAAGATTGAGGGCGTTTACTATGCCTGATTGTCACGCAATGTGCAAAGACATGGAACAGTCAAAAGAAGAGTTTCGAAAAAGATTTGATTTGTCAAGACAAGTAATCAGCGGGATTGGACTAGACGAGGCAGATTTTGAGATGGCAATAAGGTTCACAGAAGAATTCTACAATGAAAACAAGTCTTTCATAGAGGAGATTGTAAGCAAAATAGGCAAACCAGTGCTTATAGAAATGTGGAAAGAGCGGTTTTTCTATTTTGTTCTCAAATGGGAGTTCAATTATGTTGATAGTTCAGGTAAAGCTTCTGCGCTATCAACAGACCAAATCGATATTGAAAATGGCAAGAGGTACAATATCGAATTTATCGATGAGAACAACAAACCGCAAAATCCAATCATATTGCACAATTCCCCCAGCGGAGCAGTAGAGCGAGTGATATACGTATTGCTTGAAAAAGCGGCAAAAGATCAAAAAGAGGGACGAAAACCAACACTGCCCTTGTGGCTTGCACCAACACAGGTAAGAATAATTCCAATCAAACCTGAATTTCTAGACTATTGTGAAAAGTTGGCTGAAAAAATATCACAGAATAATATTCGGGTAGATCTTGATGATAGAAACGAGAGTGTGGGCAAAAGCATTCGCGATGCAGAGACAGACTGGATACGCTACATCATTGTGATTGGGGAAAAGGAAGTAAACGCAGCCAAACTAAGTATCAGAGACAGAAAAACTAGCAGTATCAAAGAGGTGACGATAGATGATATGGTCAAAGAGATCAAAGAGGAAACAAAGGACATGCCATTTTTGAAGATGAACATGAGCAGATATGTCTCAAAAAGACCTCAAATAATGGTATAAAGTAGAGAACCTACAGAAATTAATTGTATTTCATAACACGTTAAACATGTTTCTCTAGTTATTTACGAGAAAGATTCATGGCCATTACTTCAGCCATTAATTTTGCTGCCACAGATGCTGTCGCGCCATTGTCATATGGAGGACATAGTTCCACAATATCCATACATCGGATCACGTTGTTTTCCATCGCGTATACCATATCAAATAACTCCCGAGATGTAATTCCCATTGCTTCTGGATTTCCAACCCCTGGGGCAAATGCAGGGTCAAGCACATCTAAATCGATGCTGAGATAAACTTTGTCAAATGTTGAGAGTGCATCTTTTACAAGTTTTGGACCCTTACCGTCCCTGATGTCTTTGTCAGTTATGGTTCTAACATTGTGTTCGGTTTTGAATGCAAGTTCTTCTTTAACAAAAGATCGTGCACCTACATGGACTATGTTATCAGAGCCTCTTTTCTCAATTATTCTTCGAAGATATGCCGCATGACTTAGTTTGATGTCAGCATACTCATCTCTTAGGTCATAGTGTGCATCAAATACAATATACCCAGTATCTTTTGGAAAACTCATGTATGTGCCATAGGTGATAAGATGTTCGCCTCCAAGAATTATGATCTGCTTGTTGCGTGAAACAAGTTCTGACGTAATCTTTCCTATCATGTCAAGTACTTCGGTTGCCACAACTGTATGTTTTGTGTTTCCAAGATCCTCGACATTTACAGATTCCAAATCAACGTTAAACCTAGTTGAGAAGATCTCTATGTTATTGAATGCAAGTCTGATTGCGTCAGGACCAAATCTAGTACCTGGTCTGAACGAATGAGTTGAATCAAATGGTATTCCATATACAATTGCAGAAACATCGCCCTCTTCGTTTGGGCTGGTAATCAGGGGATTTCTGTTCATGTACAGATCAGTGAAACTCATCAAAAACGCTCACGCTGTGCCACAGATATAATGTTATGGAAAATCAAACCACGTCATCATAAGTTCCATGGAATCCATTGTAACATTACAAAATAGGCGAGAACACCGTGACGGGGTTGAAAGAATAGGCAAAAAAATAACCTATGCGTTCTCTTCATAATTTCATTACCGGATACACTATTTATCGATAGATTAACTTGGTTAACTTTGGTTACAAGTTAAGACTATCTCAGGATATCACCAAAAAACTAGTTCAGAAGCAGTGTTCTGCCAAAAGTTCCACAGTCCATGTGAACCTGCTCTTCGCTAGCCTTGTTACATACCCTGCATATCAGGAGGATTACTTCGTTGCATGTATTGCAACGTTGAAATTCTTTCATATCTTGACCACAAGTTCTACATGAATCTATTCGCATATATACAAAATTTACAAATTCTACTTATAAATTATATTAATATTAGTCTTGACTAACTAAGTGAAAAAATACGCATTCACGAAGGAAAGAATGTAGAACAGCCAAGTCTTAGGATGACAGTTTCTTTCGTATGATCTCAAGTGTGATACTAGGATCTGCTTTGCCCTTTGTCTTTCGCATGACTTTACCTACGATATAATTCACCGTATCAGGATTCTGCTTGGCTTCCAATACTGCTTTTTCCTCTTCTTTGAATACTTCATCTATTATTTTTTCAAGAGATGATGTATCGCTTACATTACCAAGGTCTAGACTAGAAACTATCTCGGACAAGGGCTTGCCAGTCTTTACCATCTCTTGCAATGCAAGCTTGCCTGAGTTTCGCGTTATCTTGTTATTTAGAATCGCATCTGCCAAGTCAGATATGTGCTTTGACGTTATCTTCAGTTCCATCTTCTTTTCCCTAGTATCTGCAAAACCCATAAGGTCAGTAGTTATTATGTTTGCAACTTCTTTTGCGTTGGTATCTGTATGTGCTTTTTCAAATAAATCTGAATAAAACTTGTCTGAGGATAACACATCTCCAACCTGAGGCGGAATGCCGTATTTTTTGACATATCGTTCCTTTTTACCAACAATGCTTTCTGGCATCTGGGCCTTAAGAGTCTCAATCTTGTTTTGTGCAATACGAACAATTGGAATGTCTGCTTCAGGCAAGTATCTATAGTCCTGTTCTTCTTCTTTTGATCTTGATGAGACTGTAATCTTTCTTGCCTCGTCCCAGTGTCTTGTCTCTGCCGCAACTGGAATATTTCTTTCAACTAGGCTTTGTTGTCGCGTAATCTCAAAATGCAATGCCTTTTCAATATCACGAAATGAACCAACATTTTTTATCTCAACCCTGTTTGCTTTTTCAACAGATATATTGCCATCTACTCTCATGGCACCTTCAAGATATGGATCAGATACACCTAGGTTCTCAACCAAGTCCGCAAGTACATTTAGAAACATGCGAACCTGTCTTGGATTTTCAAAATCAGGCTCTGTCACTATTTCAACTAGAGGAGCTCCTGCTCTATTGTAATCAACAAGGGTAATCTGCGTTTTTTCAGAGCTTCCTTCATACACTAGTCTACCTGGGTCTTCTTCTAGCTGAATTCTTCTTATTTTGATTTCCTTTCCTTCTATCTGGACTGTTCCATCCGAACCTATGCTGGTTGGACCATATGCGTTGTATTGAGTTACCTGAAAGCCCTTTGGCAAGTCTGGGTAAAAGTAATTCTTTCTAAAAAAGCTGATTCGCTCTGGAATCTTGCACCCAAGGGCAAGTGATATCACAGCAGCTTTCTCTACTGCTTTTTTGTTGAGTATGGGTAATGCGCCTGGAAGACCGATACAGACAGGACAGATATTTGAATTCGGCGAAAGGCTTCGGTAATCAGCTTTGCAATTACAGAATAGTTTACTTTCTAGCTTTGTTAGTTGACAGTGAATCTCAAGGCCTATCTTTGTCAAAGTGGTACCTCCGGAAGATGTGTTGTCTGTTGCAGTGCATATGCAGTTTGTAACAAATTCTTTTCTTGAAATGAATTTGCAAAAATTTGTATTCCAATTGGCAGGCCCGAGTTAGAGATTGCAAATGGAACAGAGATTGCAGGAATTCCGGTCAGGTTGGCTGTAATGGTATTGATATCAAGTAGATACAGTGTTAGTGGATCGTCTATTTTCTCGCCAATCTTGAAAGGTAGTATTGGCATTGTTGGTGCAACAAGAAAGTCTACTTTTTTGAATGCCTCATCAATCTGAGATTTCATCATTGCTCTCACCTTTTGTGCTTTCAGATAGTATTTGACATAATATCCTGCAGACAGCACGAACGCTCCAAGTAGCATTCTACGTGTTACTTCAGGTCAAAAACTACTCCTTACTTTGGACACATATGCCTTGAACTCGTAACCTTCAGTGCCAAGGTCAAATCCGTATCTTAGGTTATCATATCTTGCAAGATTGCTACTTGCCTCTGCAGAAGCAATCGTATAATATGCAGCTACAGAGTGCTCTATGGAATCAAGTGATATTGGAATGCATTCTGCTCCAAGGTCTTGTAATTTTGATATTGCGCTATTTGTTGCAACAGACACTTCTTTGTCCACTCCATCTCCTGTCATCTGTTGCACTAGACCAATTTTCTTTCCCTTTACTCCCGCATCCAAGTCTTTGACATAATCTACACTACCTTTTTCCACAGTTGTGGCATCATGTGAGTCGTGGCCTGCAATTGTATTCATGACAAATGCAATATCTTCGACTTTTCTTGCAATAGGACCAATCTGTTCTATGCTATTAGCATAGGAAACAAGTCCGTATCTACTTACAAGACCATAGGTTGGTTTCAATCCCACTACTGAACAAAAACTTGCAGGACTTCGAACAGAACCACCCGTATCAGAACCAAGTGATATCATGCACTCAAGTGCACTTACTGATACACCGCTTCCGCCAGATGATCCACCAGGCACATATTCCACATTCCACGGATTTCTACTAGGACCAAAGTAACTAAATTCTGTAGTAGAGCCCATGGCAAACTCGTCAAGATTTACCTTACCGAGTATTATGGCATCTTCGTGTTTGAGCCTAGATACAACAGTGGCGTCATATGGTGCAACAAAGTTTTCTAGTACCTTGGAAGCACATGTGGTTCTAATTCCAGAGGTACAAATGTTGTCTTTTATAGATATTGGCATGCCAAGAAATAGACCGGTTCTTTCCTTCGCCTTTATCTTTTTGTCAATCGATCTTGCTTTGTTTAGAGCATTTTGCTCATCGATTGTAATGTAGGCATGTACCTTGTCTTCAACAACATGAATGCGGTCTAGTGTCTTTGCAATAAACTCTTCAACAGAAATTTCTCCGTTACGTATAAGTGACAAGTATTCGGTTGCAGAAATTCCAAGATCCATTTAGATCATCTTTGGAGCGCGGATAAAATTATTTTGATCTCTTTTTAGTTTATTGATGAGTAACGTTCCGTCAGTCAGAAAGGGTTCATGTTTGTCTTCACGTAGATCCTCATACGATATCTCTTTTCGTAATGTTGCGTCAGAATCATATTCCACTTTGTCCAGATTGTCAAAATAACTCAGAATCTTGTCTACTTGAGTGATGTATTTTTCTGTGTCTTGCAGCTCAACTTTTACCAAATCACCTAGATGTTCAATTTCTTTTCTGTCTACCATTTCAATCCACTACGGCGTGAGTCTGTCAACATCTCTTGGATAAAATGTTGTGTCCCTTATGTTTTCCGTACCGGTTAGTGCCATCATTAATCTCTCTAATCCTATTCCACATCCGGCGTGTGGAGGAACACCATAATCGAAGACTTTGAGATGATAATCAAATGCGTCAAGCTTGAACCCCTTATTCTTCATCCTTTCCTCAAGTTCAACCCTTTTCTCAATTCTTGTACTTCCGGAGGATAATTCCAGGTCGCCAAACATCAGATCAAATGACTCGGAAACTTTTGGGTCATCCTTTTTGGCCTTGACATAAAATGGCTTGGGTGCAAGTGGCCAGTCTTTGATGAAATAAAATCCAGTCACGTTTATCTTTTTTAGTTGCGATGGATAAAGATCATCACCCCATTCTATTTTCACTTCGGCATTTTTCATTTTATCAACCAGCTCAGAGTACGAATATTGTGGTATGACACTTGGAGCTTCAGGTATCTGATATTCAAATCCTTTAAGCGTTTTTGCATAATCTTTTACCACATTAATTGATGTTATGACGATATTTTCAATATGCTTCATTATATCGTTATAATCCACAAATGCCTCTTCAAGGTCTATTGAGATTGCCTCTGACAGGTGCCTGTTAGTTCTAGATGGTTCTGCTCTAAAGATTGGCGCAATCTCAAATACTGTTTCAAAACTCAAGGTTAGCTGTTCTTTGTAAAGCTGTGGACTCTGGGCAAGAAATGCTTCCTTGTTGTAATAAAATATAGGAAAAAGCGCTGCTCCACCCTCGGTAGCTGTGGCAATCATTTTTGGTGTGTTTATTTCAAGGAAATTTTTTTCGTATAGATATTCCCGGATGGATTTGAGAACAAGACTTCGCATCTTGAATATATGCTGTAAAACATTTCGGCGCAAGTCTATTGCTCGTATCTCAAGTCTGGTGTCTATATTTGCAACAGTTTTTGTCTGCCATGTAAACGGTGCAATTTTTTCAACACTAGAGAAAACTTTCATTTCAGAAGGCATTATTTCAGCACCGTTGGGGGCCTTGTTTGACGGTTTTATTGTTCCCTTGATTGCAATCGTCGACTGCTCTTTTATCTTCACAAGCGCATTTCTTATCTCGTCTGGACACACCCCAGCCTTTGCAGTAATCTGCATCTCACCTTCTTTATCATTTAACATGACAAATATCAGGTTTCCATGGTCACGCACACTTGAGACCCATCCCATAACTGTTACCTCTTTGCCATCAAGAGATGGATCAATCTCATTAGAGTAAGCAGTTCGTCGCCAAGCTCCAAGTTCTGTGTCTATCATTCTTTTCACAAAATGTGCTCTTGTTAGTGTTAATTTATGTATCGATGAAATATGACCAGAGTTGAAGTAATGAAGAGTCAGGCCGTATCGTAGAATGTAGATTTTTAAATTATTGCTTAAACTCAGGCCTGTAGGAAACATTGAAAATTAGCACGTAATCTCTTGTTATTCTATAACAGTTGTATGCCATCATTCTGTATTTCATATCCCCGTTCTGTGTTACAATACACTTTGACATGACATCGCCAACCAAACATTCTCTTTACCATGCTTTTTTACGAGTAATTGAATAAGCACACTGTCTGGCGCGACCTATACAGATACGGCCAAGAGCGTAATCTGAGATTAATTTGTCTGATAAAAAAGTATGGCAGTACGCCATCATAACTACATGTACTCGCAGAATTTTACTTGTCAGAAAAGGGCGTCAGGTAACTATTGTAGAGTATCTTGTATCTTATGTTAGAGACATGTTTCCATAAATGGAAATAACGATCAATCTGGATGACGGCAGGTCAGAAAATCAATGATTTTTGGACCGCAGTTTGTACAAAATCGCATGAGAGAGAAGATATCATATTATTTCAAAATATAGAATTAATCGTAATTTTATTATTTCTTCATGTAATAGTTCTCAATCTAAGAGAAAAGTGTCCCAAAAGTTATAATTCAGAACATTATTCTCTAATTATGGGAAATAAGTACTTGCGTGTAACGATTATGACAGACAGGGGTTGCGAGGAGATTACAAACGACAGCTTGTAGCCAAGAAGACAGAACGCCTGGACTTGGCATATGGATCACTACGCTTGTTCATCTTGTAAGGTCTAGATCATTAGTTTATGCGTTTGCGATATCAGCACTTGGGGCATTCCTGATTTCATCCGGTGGAAAAGTACCAGACTTTTCAATTCCAATACGTCTAGTAGCCTCAACATATCTTGTGGCACTTGCAACATATCTTTACAATGACATAACTGATTACCAAATTGATAAAATTAACAACAGGAGATCAGCTCATGAACTTGATAGCATCAAACATCGTATTACTATTTGTTATACAATAGCATTTTTTGTTATTGCTACAGTACTTGCATTTTCAATCAACATTGCAACTGGAAGCGCATCACTGATCTTTTCTGGGCTGGCAATAGCATATTCCAATCCACGAATTCAACTCAAAAACATGTTCGTAATAAAAACAGCTGTTACTGGTAGTGGCGCATTTATTACTTCAATGATGGGGTGCCTAGCATCAGGAACTTTTTCATATCTTGGAATAATAGCATCATTAATTCCATTTCTTTTTTACTTCATATTAGGACCTTTGGGAGATATCTCAGATTTGAAGGGAGATAGCAAAGCTGGTAGACGTACTTTCCCAATAGTACTTGGCATTAAAAGAACTCTCATAATAACAGTGTCAGCAATTTTTATCATTGCATCATTATTTTTTATTTCAAACATGTATCTCGGAATAAGTATAGCAGGAACAGTAGTTGGAATCGTGGTTACCATGTTTATGTTATCAAAAATTTACAAGGCATCAAAACATTATGATGATAAATTAGAATTAAGCAAATGTCGTCGCTCTATCAGATATTGTATTTTTGCATGTCAGATTTCATTGCTTACTGGCGTTTTGACTACAGGAATATTTTTCTAAACTATATTTAGTTATTGCATCAAGCAATTTTGGGTAGATTTATTGAAGATTGTTCCCACATATTCTCAAATTTTGCTCTCATTTGTGATGAAAATATTCCATCAGTTCCAAACATTACCAACTTGAGTTTTTCCGGTTCATAGTTGTCAACAATCTCTAAGCCCACATGTTTCTGATCAACTATTAACATACAAAAAGGCGCCTTAAAGTATCTACGTTCTATTTTTGACGGATAGAAAGGATTGGCAACAACATTCATTCTCTCTGAGCTATTTTTGTCATTAATTTCAAGCTTATCCTGTTCTGAATGGAAATAATTCTTAACCATGCCGATATCAGTTATAATTTTTGTAGAAATTTTTCTTCCATCTTTTTTCAGTATTGCATTAATTATGTTTTCATTTGGAAATCTAGTCACTAGAAGAATTTCTTTTTCTGCAAATTCAATTACTTCTATAATCTTTTGTACCATCGTGTCAGATGCGGAAATTAATTCAAAAGTGTTCTTTTTAACATCAAGAGTTGATCCTAAATTCATTTCAGGGTATAATTTTGAAACAAAGTTAGAAATTTCTTCTGGTTTAAACTTTGAAGTTTGCTTCAAGAGATCAATCATTTCTAGCTCTTTTGAGATCTTCATATTGTTTAAAAGACCTACAACATGTTTTTCGTAAATGAGGTTCCCTAATGCGGTATGAACATATTTGCTTTCATTTTTGTTCAATAACCCAAGTTCAACTAGCTGTTTGAGCCTAGTGTAATATTGTTTTTTTGTTAATCCAATTTTTTGTGGAGTTTCAAGCTCTGATTCTAGACCATTTTTTGCAACTGAAAAAATTGTTAAAGCGTCAGTTTTTGAAAGAATTGACAATATGTCAGTTAACTTGGTAACAATCTTTGGCTCTTTTTCAACCTTCAAGAGTTTTTCTAAGCTGCTATCCAGAGACATTTCTTCAAATGAGGATTCTTGTCTTGCCAATTAGTTTTCATTAAAATAAAGCACTACTTATCTATTTTGGGAGAACAAATTGAAACTTTCACCCTCCTCGGTGTAGCGAACAAAAAACTGTATTATCAAAATGATACACGCTAGTCTACAAATATAGTATCCATATATAGATAATTCATGGCACAAATTCCCAAATTAGGAAAGTATTTGGATCAAACATGTGGGGGGTTGTCGAACACAAATAGAACTCTGAGTCCTACAAGA